>DVHC01000017.1 GCA_018712385.1 Candidatus Onthousia excrementipullorum
TTATATAGGTATTTGTCATTTTTTGATAGTAGAAAATGTTAAAAACAGGGGTGATTAGTAAAATATGCTATTTATCCTTGTAAAATAAAGGAAAGGGGTATTGGAAAGTATATAACCTTTCACAATACCTTTTTCTAATGGAGGTAACGTTATGAAAAATATAGATATAAATATTAATAAATATGTTGATTTAGAAGAAAGATATGCACTATATGGAGAATATGGGGATTATATAGATAAATATATAATTTATTCTATTTGTGCTGATAATTTAGGAATCTCTTTTAGTGAAATTAGAGATTATGTTAATAGTGCAGGACTAAAATTAACAGAAGAAGAGATTACTATATTTTTGAAAGACAAGGAAAAGGAAGATAAACAAAATAATCCTAAAGAGGATAATAGTAATAAAACTAAATCACAGATATTTGCAGATAATTTTATGAAGAAGTTAAAAGCATCTACTTATGAACTTAATCCAACTACTTTAGAATACTTTAATATGTATCTTGCTAATTTGAAACAAAATGCTATTAATTTAGTTAATCTTGTAGAGAATATAGGTAACGATGAGTATAAAGAATTATTTGATAGTTTAGATATTGATGTAGTAGAAGATAAAATTAATTATGAGGATGCGATTAGACTATGCAAACCTATTATTTATAATGTCTTAAAGATTAGAGAAATGGAAGAAAAAGCTAATAATAAGGAGACTTATTTGACTTTTAGTGTAAGTAGAGATTATTTAAGAAGAGATGGACTATGTTTAAGTGATGTATGTCCACCTATTGGTTATCAGTTGATGACTTATGAAGCGATGAGTGAAGATGGTTATATAGAATTAACTGATAGACAAAAAAGAAATATGATTGAAAAAGTAAATGAAGAATTATCTATGACAATGGATATGTTAAGTGAATTGAATTATGGTGACTCTAAAAGATTAGGTTATATAAATAAAAATAGAAATTAAAAAATCTATAAAACTTGCTTTTGTTCGCTTGTTTTATAGATACACTTATGATATTGTATAGTCGGAATACTTAGTAATGGGTGTTTATCTCCTTATTTTTCCATTTCTAATGGTTAGAAAGGAGACTTGCCTATGAGCAAGAAAGATTTTCTAGTAGTAGCATTATTAATTGTTATTGTATTTTTAATTGTCTTTAAATAAAAACACCCTATTACATCTTTGTAATTAGGGTGTTTCACCAAAAAATATTTGAGGTAAATACCCATCTGCAAAACTAAGTATTCCTCATTTTTATTTATATGTAAGATTTCCTTACGTATTCATATTATCATAAAAATATCTTTTTTTCAAGTTGTCAACAAAACCTTTTTGTGATAGAATTTAATTGTTATTTATTGCCCCATAGCCAAGTGGTAAGGCAGTGCGCTCTGACCGCATTACGCGTTAGTTCGAATCTAACTGGGGCAACCAATAGAATATAATTATTTTTAAATAGATGGAGTGATTTAGATGAATAAAGAACTTGCAGATTTGTTATTTCCTAATATCAAGATAACTGTTGATGAGATAGAAGCAAAGTATCCTCTTAGAGATTTAAAAGAAGGAGCTTACGTTACAAGATTTGGACCTTCTCCTACAGGTTTTATGCATGTAGGCAATTTATATGGGGCTTTTATTAGTTCAATGCTTGCTAAACAAACTGATGGTATTTTTTATCTTAGAATAGAAGATACTGATAGTAAAAGAGAAAAAGAAGGAGCGATAGATGCTATTATTAATGGTCTTAAAGCCTTTGATATAGATTATGATGAAGGATATGGAAAAGATGGACAATATGGTCCTTATTTACAAAGTGAAAGAGTAGAAATATATCAGGCTTATGCTAAGAAGTTAGTAAGTGAAGGTAAGGCATATCCTTGTTTTATGAGTGAAGAGGAAATCGCTGATATCAGAAGTGGTCAAGAGTTAAGAAAAGAAAAAATTGGTATTTATGGAAGTTATGCTGTTGATAGAGATTTAGCACTTGAAGAAGTAAAAGAACATCTTGCTAATGGTGATAGTTATGTTATTCGTCTAAAATCACCAGGGGACTCTCATAATGAGATAATATTACATGATTTAATTAAAGGTGATATTGTATTACCAGAAAACGATATCGATGAAGTAATACTAAAAAAAGATGGTATTCCAACTTATCATTTCGCTCATGTTATAGATGATCATTTAATGCATACAACTCATGTGTTAAGAGGAGATGAATGGGTACCTAGTTTTCCTAAACATTTACAACTTAATCAAGTTTTAGGATTTAAACCATGTAAGTATGCACATATTGCACCTCTTACTAAAAAAGAAGATGGTAAAATCCGTAAGTTTAGTAAAAGAAAAGATCCAGAATTTGCTGTTAGTTACTATGAAGAAGCAGGTATACCTAAAGAAGGTGTTAGACTTTATCTTGCAACACTAGCAAATACTAATTTTGAAGAGTGGTATTTACAAAATAAAGATAAATCTATAGAAGACTTTAAATTCTCATTTAAAAAAATGCCTACAGGTGGAACTTTATTTGATATGGAAAAGTTAAATAATATCTGTAGAACTTATTTTTCAAGAATTAGTGCCGAAACTATTTATAACGATGCTTTAAACTATTATAAAAAGTATGATGAAGAGTTTTATAATTTAATGATTAAAGATAAAGATAAGTTAATTTCATTCTTAAATATAGAACGTGATAGTAAGAGACCTCGTAAAGATATTGCAACTTATAAAGATATCAAAACTGAAAGTGCTTATATCTTCAATGATTTATTTTATAAAGATAGAAATGAAACATATAAAGATATAGATGAGAAAATTGATTATGATGTTATTAATAAATATATAGAGATATACAGGGACTTTAATAGCGAAGATGATTGGTACAATCAAATTAAAGTACTTGCAGAAGAAATGGGATATGCTCCTAGTGTTAAAATGTATAAAGAAGATCCGGCTTTATATAAAGGACATATAGGAGATGTTTGTGAGATGATTAGACATCTACTTACAGGTAGAGTTAAGACTCCTAATTTATATCAATTATTAAAGATTATTGGTATTGATGAATTTAAAAAAAGAGTAGAGTTTTATAAAAATTAAAGAGTTAGTTTATTTAGAAATGCTAACTCTTTTTTCATGTTCTTTAAACAAATTTATCCGACTATTAAATTTAGTAATTATTTCATTCTTTAAGTTATTGTCTATTATAAAATCATTTTCTCTTTCAGTTTCTTCTATTATCTTTTCTATACCTATAGAGTCTAGTGTATTAAGATAACTATAGAATTTCTCTTTATAAGCAGTATCAGAGTTTTCTATAAATTTATCTAATTTATCTAAATCACTTTTTAAATAATCATCTTCATCTACGCCTAAAGCTGTACTTTTATCAGCTAGTATACTTGATGTATCATATAAAGGAGCGAGTGTTACGGTATTATAACTTTCTATTATTTCTATATTTCTTAAAGTTCTATCAGATTCTCCTACTAATAGATCAAACATAAATATATTAGTAATGCCATCCATAAGATTTTTAACAATATTTTTATCTTCATATCTATCTTCTAGAGCAAACCAAATATCTTCTAAATTATTTAAACTAGCTAGCTTTCTATAGTCTAATAGCTCATCATCATTGTTTTCATAAAAGTAGTTTTGCATTAAGTTATGCAAATTATAACTTTTATCATCATCTTTTAAATAACTTTTACTAAGTAGTCCATATTTATCGTTTAAAATAGCAATAGATTCTTTAAGATAAGGTATTCCTAAAAGGAAGGCAATAGATTTAGAAATCATTTCCATTACTAGTTCTCTATTAGGTACTTCTTTAAAGTAATAAGTATCATTATCCATTTTAAAATTGTATATAGTATGGCTTCCTTTAAAATTAGGAATTAAATTATCTTTGTTAATTATTTTATCTAAATTGACCATCTTCATATAATCACCTATAAATATTTTATCATTAAATTTGTCATGTTAAAAGTGTATTAAAACCATTATAATAGATATACTATTAAAGGATGGTGATAATATGGAACTAAAAAGAGAAATACTTGAAGAAATAAGTAATAACTATATACATGGTATAGAAAATAAAACAGTAAGATGTGCTCTAGTAAATAATAGTATAAGAGATATTATGAGAAATAAAGAAAAAGAAGGAGAATTATTATTTAATTTTTCTATTAATTTAGATACTTTAAAGGCTGTAAATCAAAAGAATGCAAATAATTCTTTTATATATGCAGGATGTAATGTATTAAGAGAGTCTATATGTAAAAAATATGATTTAGAAAATTTTGAGATTTCTCAAAGTTATATATCTTTTTATGATAAATTAGAAAAATGTAATTATATTATGGAAAGTTTAGTTGAACTTAAGGATAGAGATAGAGATATAGATGATAGAGAAAGACATTTTTTACTAACAAAAGGAGTTCAAGATGGTGGTGTATGGGATTTCTTTTCTAATATTATTAATAAATATGGTTTTGTTCCTAAAACAGCGATGAGTGATACTTATCAAAGCCTTAATCCAGATGAAATGAATCATCTGCTTAACAGAAAATTAAGGCAGTTTAATGCTAGATTACTTACTAGTAATGAGAATTTAGATTATTTAAAAAGTTTATATTTAGATGATATTTATAGAATACTAGCTTGTTGTTACGGTGTTCCACCAAAACAGTTTGATTTTGAATATACAGATAAAGATAAAAAATATCATATTATTAAGGGAATTACTCCTTTAGAATTTTATCATGAATATACTGATATAAACATAAATAACTATGTATGTATTACTAATGTACCAACTAAGGATAAAACTTTTAATAGAACTTATAGTGTTAAATATTTACAAAATGTTATAGAAGGAAAAACACCTATATTTCTTAATCTTCCTATTGAAGAGGTAAAAAAACTTGTAATTAAGCAATTACAAGCCAAAGAAGTAGTTTGGTTAGGTTGTGACTTCAAAAAAACAATAGATAAAAGAGATGGAATATTTGATGATATGAGTTTTAATTATTATGATACCTTTAAAACTGATTTCTTTATGACTAAAGAAGAAGCTCTTGATAATTATGAAAGCTCAATGAATCATGCTATGATAGTTACTGGAGTTAATTTAGAGGATAATAAAGCAACTAAATGGAAACTTGAGAATAGTTGGGGTGAAGATGTAGGTAATAAAGGATATTTTGTCGCAAGTGATTCTTGGTTTGAAAAGTATGTATATCAAGTAGTTATTAATAAGAAATATTTAACTCAAGAACAATTAGATGAAATGTCATATGAACCAGTAGAGTTAAAACCATGGGATCCTTTAGGAACATTAGCATAGATTAATTAATTTATTTGTGTTATAGTAGTAAATAAGAAAGAAGGAAGTAATATGAGAGATGAATTAAAGTATCCTAGAGCTTTTGCTCTAATGCCAGTACCTGTAGAAATGGCTTATAATGAAGCAGAACTTAAAGTATATAATGGTGTATACTGCTATGTTGTATCTCCTTGTTATATTGTTAGAAGATGTACAGACTATATGCAAGATGAATATGGTATTGAAAATGATGGCTTTGAAGTCGTTTTCCCACGAAAATATTTAGGTGAACAATTTGAGTTTAATAAAAGGACAATACCTGGAAAAAAATTAGATATAGTTCCTGAATTGTATCCTTCTGTTTCATATATTAATAGGAGAAAAAAATATAAAAATACTATTTTTCTTGATTATAATCAGTTAACAGAAGATTATGAAGAAGCTATAAAGATGCGTGATAAAGAAAATGAAAAGTTAGTGATGAAACACATAATAAATCACGATTGTTTGTGTATTGATAGAAGTTGTGTAGACGATGATGCCTATAAAGATGCAATTAATGATAAGGCGACTGAAAAAATTGCTATATATAATGAAGAAGTAAATAAATACCAAGAAGAACTTAATAAATTAGAACCTAAAGAACAAGTAAATAAAACAGGTCTTATAGTGAAAAAATATATAATAAGGAAGTAGAATTAATATGAGAGACGAATTAAAGTATCCTAGAGCCTTTGCTATCCAAAAAATGGTAAAAGAAGCATGCATAAATTATAATAGTTTTGATGAAATATTAGGTTATATAGTTTCTCCATGCTATTTAATAGAAGAACACTTATTATATGATAAAGATGGTAATAGTCGTAAAGAATATAAGGTTGTATTTCCTAGGAGTGTAGATAGTATATACTATGATTATATTGATAGAGATTATATACCAGATATTAATAGTTATGGAGAATGTAAAAATGCAGTTACAGTTGACTTTATAACATATGATTATGAAGAAGCGATTAAATTAAGAGATGAAAAGATAAAAGATAGGGTATTTAATGGAACAAATTTATTTTTACCATTAGAACCTATTGAAACTTATAATGATAGATGTACTGAATATATGGAGAAAATTGAAAAATATCAACAAAGGCTTAATGAAGCAGAACATAAAGAACAAGTTAAGAGAAAAATAAAAACACCTGCGAATAAGTAGGTGTTAAATACTTTATTGGTAGCCTGTACGGGGTTCGAACCCGTGAATACGAGCTTGAGAGGCGCGCGTGTTAAACCACTTCACCAACAGGCCATAACAAGTTACTAATAAATTTTAGCACACTTTTTTTAAACATGCAATACTTGTCAAGAATAAAAAAATATGATATAATACTCTTCCTATGGAAAGGCAGTGATTTATATGATAAGTTTACCATTAATGATAAATGATGTAATATTAAAAGTAACTATTAACTTTAAAGATTTAGAGGTAAAAAAAGATAGATTAGATTCAGGGGCAAAAGATGTAAAAGAAAGTGATATAGTTATTGGTAAAACTCATCTTAAAGCTTATGAAGATCCTAAAAAGCCTATTACAGATCCGAAAGCTATTACAGATTTTATTAGAAGAAATATTAATTATGGAAGTGAGAATGCTAATTATATCGAAGTAAATACTAAAAGATATAAAGATAGAGATTTCTATGATACTTATATAGTTCCTGCTCCTAGTTATAAACCTAATGAAGTAAATGATTATATTTATGGTACACTTGTCAATAACATCAGACTTAGTAATCCAGATAAAATAAAGAAAACAAATATATCACTTGCAAGTATTGGTTTTGATGAATTATTTAATGGAGAATTTTATAATAAAATTGCAAGCATAAAAAACAATAATCCTAATCCACTTTATATTAGAAATAGTTTAATGAATGCTGGATGTGAAAAACAATTAGAAATATTAGATTTCCTTAATACTTTAGATTATGAGAATAGTAAAAATAGTGATGTTTTATTAACTGATGAATTAGATACAGTTAATGCTTTCTTTAATGATTCTAATAAGATAAATAACTTTTTAACAAATTATAAAAACACTTCTATAAATAATTATGATAGTTATATGTATCTAGCTGCTTTAAATACCATAGTAAATGGAAAAAATTTAGAGTGGCCAGTACTTTCAGAAGAACAACAAAAAATACTTATCAAAAAATTAAATTCTGATAGTAGGGCTGCTTAATTATGAAGTTTAATAGATTAGAGAACTTAATTGGTTCTTTTTCTTTAGAAAAGTTAAAAAAATCTAATGTTCTAGTTTTTGGCCTTGGAGGAGTAGGTGGATATGTCGTTGAAGCACTTACAAGAAGTGGTATTGGTAATTTGATATTAGTCGACTATGATAAAGTTGATATTACAAACTTCAATAGACAAATAATCGCTGTTAATGAAAATATTGGTAAGTATAAAGTAGATTGCTTTAAAGAAAGAATAGATAGCATTAATGAAGGGTGTAATGTTATTACTTATAAATTAAAAATAGATAGTAATAATATTAAAGATATTTTTAATACTAAGATAGATTTTGTAGTAGATGCAGTTGATGATGTAAGCGCAAAAGTTGCTATTATTAATTATTGTTTAGAACATAATATAGACTTTATTAGTTCTATGGGTACTGGTAATAGATTAGATCCAAGTAAGTTAACTATTATGACACTAGATAAGACTTATAATGATCCACTAGCTAGAGCCATGAGAAGTAAGTTTGATAAAAGAATACAGAAAAAAATAACCGTTTGTACTTCAACTGAATTACCTTTAAAAGTTAAAGATAAAACTGTTATTGGATCAAATGCCTTTGTACCTAGTAGTGCAGGACTTTTAATAGCAAGTTATATAGTTAGAAAAATAAATGAGACTAAAATTAATTAGCCTCGTTTTAAAATTTTCTATAAAGTCCTACAACTTTACCTAGTATTGTAACTTCATCTAATATTATAGGATCCATTGTATCATTTTCTGGTTGTAATCTAAAATGTCCATTTTCTTTATAAAATGTTTTAACAGTCGCTTCATTATTATTATTCATAGCAACAACAGTTTCACCATTTCTAGCAGTACTTTGTCTTTCAACTATTAAGATATCTCCATCATATATACCCACATTAATCATAGATTCACCACTTACTTTTAAAGTAAATATTTCCTTTTGATTACCAAAAAGTTCTGTAGGTAAGGCAAAGGTCTCATCTGGACGTTCTATCGCTTCAATAGGTGTTCCTGCTGTTACTTTACCAAGTAGTGGTACTTTTACAACATCATCCTCGTTATCTAAATACTCATTATCAACTAATACTTCAATAGTTCTATTAGTCCCTGCACCTTTCTTAATATATCCCTTTTTAACTAGTTGTTTAATATGAAAGTGAATAGTTGCAGGACTAGATAATTTCGCTTCATCTCCTATTTCTCTTACAGTAGGTGGATAACCATTTTTAGCAATTAGTTTTTTAATTATTTGTAATATATCATATTGTCTATCTGTTAATTTTTCCACTTTACACACTTCCTTCCTTTATTTGTTTATAGTTTAGCATAATGAGTGTAAAATGTCAAACAAATCTTCGAAAATATATTGACATAAACATCTGTTCGATATAAAATGATATCAGAAAGAAGGAGTGATAGTTATGTTAAATTTAAAAAATATTTTAAAAACTGCTTTAGGAGTTAGCCTAATCTATATAATGGCTGTTATTCTTACTTTATTTATGTGTGATAGAGTTAATGAATTAGAGAGTAGTGAGGAGGAAATAATCAATACAACAGTTGCTTTATCTTTAAAATAGTTTTTAAAAATTCTAGCAGTGTGGTACAATAAATAAAGAAAGAGTGGTTAGATATGAAGAAAATAATATTAGTTGATGGAAATAATCTTTTATTTAGGAGTTACTATGCTACTAGTTATAGTGGAGTTATTATGAGAAATTCTAAAGGTTTTCCTACTAATGGTTTGTATGGCTTTATTAATATGATGAATAAAATTATTGAAGAAGAGAAGCCTAGTTATATTTTAGTGGCTTTTGATAAAGGGAAGACCTTTAGACATGATAAGTATGATGAATATAAAGCAGGACGTAAAGAGATGCCAGATGATTTAAGATTACAATTTCCTAAAGCTAAAGAAGTCCTTGATGCAATGGGAATTAAACATTTTGAAATAGATAATTATGAAGCTGATGATATAATAGGTACTCTTGCAAAAGAAGTAGATGAAGAAGATGAATTTATCGCGACAATTATTTCAAGTGATAAAGACCTACTTCAATTAATTAGTGATGAAGTAGATGTTAAACTATTAAAGACTAAGGGTTCTATTAGATTTAACAGAGAAGTATTTAAAGAGTTTTATAAAGTAGAACCTATTAACATGATTGACCTTAAAGCATTAATGGGCGATATGTCTGATCATATACCTGGGGTTAAAGGTATTGGAGAGAAAATCGCTATTAATCTATTGGAAAAATATAAGACTTTAGATAATTTATATGCTCATGTAGATGAATTAACTCCTAAGACTAAAGAGAAGTTAATTAATGATAAAGAAAGTGCTTATATGAGTTATGACCTTGCAACTATTTATAGAAATGTAGATATTCCATTTAGTCTAGAAGATTGTAAATATAATGGGTTAAATAGAGCTAAATATATAGATATTCTAGAAGAGTTAGAGTTTAAATCTCTTTTAAAGAAAGTTAATAATATAGATATTAGTAAAGAAGAAGATAATGATAGTAATAGTGATAAAAATATAGAAATAAAAGAAGTAGATGTTAAAGACTTTGATAGTAGTAGTGAATATTCCTTTTATATTGAGATGAATGCTTATAATTATAATGAATCTTTTATTATTGGCGTTAGTTTTACAAACGAGAGCGGAACTTGTTTTATAAAAGGAGAAGATGTAATTAATCATAGAGAATTATTTGAAAATAATACTCCTAAGGCTACTTATGATGTTAAGAAGTGTTATATTTTACTAAATAAACTTGGTATTAAATTAAATAATTGTAATTATGATGCCATGATTGCATCATACCTTTTAGATTATAAGATGAACGATGATATTACTACTTTGATGAATGATTTAAAGGTAGAGATTAAGTCTTTTGAAGATACTTATGGAACTTTAAAAAGAAGAAAGAAAGTAGAGTTAGATGAGACTATTAGACAATGTAATTTAAAGAGTAGTTTTATCTATAATACTAAGAGTGACTTTTTACTTAAAATAGATGAGTATGGTGAGACTAAATTATTTAGTGAAGTAGAGATGCCTCTTGCTTATGTTCTTACTGATATGGAGTTAACGGGTATTAGAGTAGATAAAGATTACTTATTAAAGTTAAAAGATGAGTTAGAAGTTAAAATAAAGGATATGGAAGAAGACATATATAAAGATGCAGGATGTACCTTTAATATTAGTTCTCCTAAACAATTAGGGGAAGTATTGTTTGTAAAGCTAGAACTTCCTTATCCTAAAAGAAGAAAGAAAGATGATACAAGTTACTCTACTAGTAGAGATATCTTAGATAAAGTAAGCCCATATCATCCTGTTGTTAATAAAGTCTTAGAATATAGAATGCTTACTAAGTTATATGCTAACTATGTAGTTGGCCTTTTAGATAAGATAAAAGAAGATGGTAAGGTTCATACTATCTTTAACCAATGTTTAACTAGAACAGGAAGGCTTTCATCAACTGAACCTAACTTACAAAATATTCCTATTAGAAGTGATTATACTAGATTAATTAGAAAAGCTTTTATTCCAGAAGAAAACTCTATAATTATGAGCTCTGATTATTCGCAGATAGAACTTAGAGTCTTCGCCTCATTATCTAAAGCGACTAATTTAATAGAGGCTTTTAAAGAAGATAAAGATATTCATGCAAAGACTGCTAGTGATATCTTTAAAGTAGATATTAAAGATGTAGATAAGTCTATGAGAAGAACTGCTAAAGCGGTTAATTTCGGTATTCTTTATGGTATTAGTAGTTTTGGTCTATCTGAAGACTTAAAGATAGATGTAGGTAGTGCTAAGAAGTTTATGGATAACTACTTAGAGACTTATCCTGGTATTAGTGAGTACATGGATAAAGAAAAGAAAGAAGCCTATAAAAATGGTTATGTTACTACTATTATGAATAGAAGAAGGGTTATTGATGAGTTAAAGAGTAGTAACTATATGGTAAGAAGTGGAGGAGAGAGAATGGCTCTTAATACTCCTATACAAGGTAGTGCTGCCGACATTCTTAAAAAAGCGATGGTAGACTTATATAGTGAGATGACTAAAAGAAATTTAAAAAGTAAAATACTTATCCAAGTACACGATGAACTTGTTTTAAATGTTTATAAAGATGAGTTAGAGGAAGTTAAAGAGTTAGTAAGAGATAAGATGGAAAATGTTATTAAGTTAGATGTTCCTTTAAAAGCAGATATTGAAACAGGTAATGATTGGTATGAAGCTAAGTAGGTGATATTTATGACTAATAGAGAAAAATATATAAAATATGCTAATAATACATTTGATGGTAAATCTAGAGAATTAGTATTAAAACAAATTGATTTATTTTATAATGACAATATAATAATACCTAAACATAATTATAAAATTGGTGATGATGTAAAACTTAAAAAAGGTACCTTTATGCATGGTATACCAGGGCTACTTGATAATTTTGATTGGATAATAGAAAATGGTTTTGTTGCTATAGATTTTACAGGAAATAGCGAAGGTAAAAATAAAATAAAAAATAGTATTGGTATGTGGAATATAAAAGAAGATATTTTATTAAAAGATTATATTAATAACTATAGTGGTATAACTATAACTTATACAATTGGTAGAGGCCCTGGTTCAAAAACTATAGCAAAGTTAATTCCTTATCATAAATTTGATGAAGAAACAGAAAAGATAAATAACGATGATGAAATATGGACATATTGGGGTGAAAAAACTAAAGAAGTAACATTTTTACCTAGTTTAGTTTCTGATAAAAGGCAAATAGCTTTCATTTTAAATATGGAAAGTGATTATGCCAAAGAAATGATAAAAGCTGATGTTTGGAATAAGGAATTAGACGAAGAAACGTTAAAAGAATTTTTAGATTATCGTTACTATCCTAAATTTTTAGACTTAAGATTTAATAGAGATGCTACTACTACAGATAGGGAAAGTGCTATTATGTTTGGTCTGCCATCTAAACTAATTGAAGGTGTATTAGTAGGAAGAAAGTTAGAACAAGATAGCGAAGCTTTAAAACATATTAAATATAAGTTAAATAATTGTTATATATGTAATTTAGATGGTAAAGTAATAATGTAATGAAGGAAGTGATTAACAATGCCCGAAAAACCAGAAGTAATTACAGTAAGCAAGACATTAGAAAAGATTATTATAGGTAAAACTATTAAGAAAGTAGATGTATACTGGGATAATATAATTATTGGTGATAAAGATGAATTTAAAAAAGATTTAGTGGGCGAGAGGATAGAATCTATTACTACAAGAGGCAAATGGATAGTTATCTTTCTTACAACTAAAGCTTTAATATGTCATTTAAGAATGGAAGGAAAGTTCTTCTTTAGAGATCCTAGTGTACCTAAAGAAAAGCATGAACACGTTATTATTACTTTTACTGATAATACAGATATGAGATTTAATGATGTTAGAAAGTTTGGGAAAATGGCATGTTTACCAAAAGAACAAATTTATAATTTAAAACCACTTTCTGATTTAGGATTAGAGTATTATGATAAAAGCCTAACTCCTAGTTATTTATTAGAAGCTTTAAAAAAGAAGAAAGTGCCTATTAAAACAGCTTTACTTGATCAATCGATTATTACTGGCATTGGTAATATTTATGATGATGAAATCCTATTTGCATCTCATATAAATCCTTTAAGAAGAGCAGATAGTATTAGTATAGATGAAGCGAATGCTATTATTAAAAATACAAAAATAATATTAGATAAAGCTGTTACTATGGGAGGTACTACTATTAAGAGTTTTACTTCTGCAGAAGGAGTACATGGCTTATTTCAAAATGAACTATCTGTTCACGGTAAAAAAGATGGTATTTGTCCTAATTGTGGAGAGAAACTTATTGTTACTAAAGTAGGTGGAAGAGGAACTTATTATTGTCCTAAATGCCAAAAATAATAAGTTACTTTTTTTGTATATAAAAAAGCTAGAAACTTAGCTATAATAAACTATTTTCTAACTTTTGTTTTTTCATGTTCAATTTCTTCCATAGTTTCAGGATATTTTTCGGATAGTAAATCTTTAAATTTATTAATATCTTCTAAACTTTTAGCACCAAAACCTCTTACTTCCATTAGTTCTTCATCACTCATATATAATAAATCTCCTAATGTATCTGCAGCTTTCGTTTCTTTATTATATAATGCATTGTATGTTCTAGGTTGTAAATAATCTTCAGTGATGTAAAAAGGTATATATTCAGAATCAGTTTCCATATTTGCTTTGACTTTAAGTCTATTTTTAGGAAAGACAAGAGCTGCTTCATTAACTAAACACTCATAAGAGTGATTACCAAATGTTTCAGTTAATTCATCATCAGTATGTGCCATTATGTAAGAAGGTACTTCAGTTTTTGCTATACCTAAAGCATCTAATTTTTCATAAGTTGCCTTTTTAGTTTTGCTGATTTCTTCTTTTGTTTCCTTTATTTCTCTTTCAAAAAAATGTACTCTAACACGATTGCCAAAATAACTTGGTTTACGTGTTTTTTCTATTTTTTTGTTCATTTGATATTGTTCTGATGAATTAATATCACCATTTTTGTATTGTTCTCTAACCTTAGCTCTTTCTCTTTTAACAATATCTTTTAATTCAGTAGGTTCTCCATATACACCTGTTATTTCTCTTAACCATTTTGTTTCTTCCTTTGATAAACCTAAAACACTGTCTTTTTCTAAATTACTAAGTTCACTTACTAATAATTTTTTTTGTTCTTCAGAAATACTATCAAAATATTCTTTTAAATTTTGATTTCCTTCTAACATTTCTTTCAATTTTGTTTCATTTAACATAATTATTCCCCCTTCATTAAATGTAGCTGTATTATATCATTTTTTTATAGATTTGTCAATTTGTTAATTTTTTTTGACAAAAATATATATTTATGATACTATGAATATGTAAAAGAAATTTACATATAATAAAAAAAGAGAACATTTAATGTCGCTTGTGTTAAGTGTTTCTCCTGTAAAAGGGTACGCACCTAATTAAACATGCCGTTTAGTTAAGTGCTTTCTTTTTGTTTTATGTCTTATATTAATATAATGATAACTACAAAAAGTAATACAATAAGTAAAATTATTATAAATAATAATGTTGAAACTAAAAAGTCTTTTTTACTCATAGTATCACCTCCAAATATAAATACTCGGAGATAACACTCAACCATTAAATGTTCTCTATATAAATAGTATCATATTAATTTCTCTATAGCAAGAAAAAATGTAATAAATTAGTTACGAATTTTCGTAATATAATTTAAGAAAAAGACTCTTTTAATTTTAATCAAACTATGCTATAATTATATAGCTTGATTAGAAGGAGTGAAGTAAATAATGAAAAAGACAAAGATTGTTTGTAGTATAGGTCCTGCTAGTAATGAACCTGATGTAATGGAAAAAATGGTTAGAGCAGGAATGAATGTAGCAAGAATTAACTTTTCTCATGCTACTATAGAAGAAAGAGAGAAAGCATGTGCCTCAGTTCGTGAAGTTAGAAAAAGAACTGGTATGAATGTTGCAATTCTTTGGGATACTAAAGGTCCAGAGTTTAGATGTGGAATTATGGAAAATGATTCTATTGAACTTGTTCCAGGAGAGACTATTGATATAGTTAAAGAGCCTGTTACTGGTACTAAAGAGAGATTTTCTGTTAATCATCCTAGTGCTATTGATTCTCTTAATGTTGGTGATATTATCTTATTAGAGAATGCTAAGATGAAACTTGAAGTTATCGCTAAATATGAAGATAGAGTTACATGTAAGATTATAAGCGGTGGTACTTTAGGAAACCGTAAGAGTATGAGTGTTCCTGGTATAAAACTAGATATACCATTCGTTAGTGAAGAAGATAGAAATGATATTATTTATGCATGTGAACATGGAGGAGAATTCCTAGCTTTATCTTTTGTATCTAC
Source organism: Candidatus Onthousia excrementipullorum (assembly GCA_018712385.1). GTDB lineage: Bacteria > Bacillota_I > Bacilli_A > RF39 > UBA660 > Onthousia > Onthousia excrementipullorum. The sequence goes on from DVHC01000017.1 coordinate 15,587, forward strand.
TAAAGAAGATGTACTAGAAGTTAAAGAAATCTTAAAAGAACATAATAGAGAAGATTTACAAATTATTTGTAAGATTGAGAGTGCTTTAGGAATAGAGAATTTGGAAGATATCTTAAGTGTTAGTGATGGTGTTATGGTAGCACGTGGTGACCTTGGTACAGAAGTACCTAGTGAAATGGTTCCAATCTATCAAAAACAAATGATTAATACTTGTAGAAGACTTGGAAAAATATCTATTGTCGCTACGGAAATGCTTGAGACAATGATGGCTAACGATAATATTCGTCCAAAAAGAGCAGAAACTAGTGATATTGCTAATGCTGTATTAGATGGTACTGATGCTGTTATGTTAAGTGGTGAAACTACTGTAGGAAAGCATCCAGTTGAAACAGTTGCTGCTATGGCTAGTATTTGTGAGACTACTGAAAAATATGCAAGTTTTGATTATGCTTTTGATATTGAAAGTTTAGATAATATTACTAAGTCTATTGCATCTAACGTTGTACTTAGTACAGATGCTTTGGGTGCTAAATTAATCTGTGCTGCTACTATTAGCGGTAGAACTGCAAGAGTAATTAGTAACTTAAAACCAGATGCTCCAATACTTGCGTTATGTACTGATGAAAAAACTGGTAGACGTTTAGCATTAAACTGGGGTGTTTATGCTGGAACATTACCTTTCTTAGATACAACTGATGAAGTATTAACTAAGAGTGTAGAGAAAGCTAAAGAGTTTATGGAACTTAATGAAGGAGATTTAATTGTAATTACTGGAGGTTTCCCTAATACAGAAACTAAGAGAATTACTAACTTAATGAAGATTGAAGAAATATAAAAATAAGCGAGGATTTTATTCCTTGCTTTTCCTTTATAAGAATTATAATAAATATGAGGAGGCCGCTATGAAAAAGTTATTTTTTACTAGTAATACAAAACATTATTATAAAGATAATGATATGAAGTTACCTAAAGAAATAGATAATACTAATGGAATAGTAGATCAAATTAAAAAATTAATAAATAAGAATCATTCAATATTATACATAGCATCAGATCCAAATGACTATGAAAAAATAGATAGTTATTCATCATTGATATTTGAAGCTTTTAAACTATCTAATATTACCTTTTCTGACTATTTAGTTCTAGATAATAGAACAAAAGATAAAGCAAGTGAATATATAAGTAAAGTTAATGTTATCTTTTTAAGTGGTGGAGACACTTTTATAGAGAATAAATTCTTTGAAGAAATAAAATTAAAAGAATTGTTACATAATTATAATGGCATTATTATTGGTCAAAGTGCTGGTTCTATAAATATGGCTAATTCCGTTTATAATAGTCCAGAAGAAGGAGAAAATTCTGAACCTATTTATTTTGAGGGATTAGGATTAAGTAATATTAATATTGAACCACATTTTGTTTTAGATACTAAAGATTTTGATGAAATGCAATTATATCAAAGAAATCATATAATAAACGAGTCTAAAAAAAGAACAATTTATGCTTTATGTGATGGATCTCATATACTAGAAGTTGGTGGAACTATTACTGTTTATGGGAAATCCTATTTAATAAAAGATGGTTTAATTAAAGAGATATGTGATGAAGGAAAAAGTTTTTGTATAAAAAATTAATACAAAAAGAGATGATTAATAAACAAATATCATCTCTTATTTTATTTCTATTTTAGAATTATCAAATTCCTTAACATCATCAAGTAAAGCTTCATGGATTTTTTCTTCTTTACTGTCTAGATAAACTTCTTCAATTCTATCAACTCTACACTTTTCAGCTTCTAATATAGCATCAACCTTTTTAACTGCCTTATCTAAATCATCATTAACAACTACATAGTTATATTTAGGTATTTCATTTATCTCTTCATAGGCTCTTTTAAACCTTTTTTCTATTTTATCTAAACTATCAGTTTTTCTATTAATAAGACGTCTTTTTAACTCCTTCATAGTAGGTGGCATTATAAAGATAAAGACAGTCTCATCTAACTTTTCTTTAACCTTTAAAGCTCCTTGAATCTCTATTTCAAGAATTACATCTTCTCCTTTATCTAGATGTTCTTTAATATACTTTTTAGGAGTACCATAGTAATTACCAGAGTATTCTGCATATTCTAAGAACTCATCATTCTTGATATCACTTTCAAACTCTTCTTTAGATAAGAAATAATAGTTAATGCCATTTTTTTCTTCACCTCTAGGTTCTCTACTAGTACAAGATATAGATACCCAAGTATTCTTTCTTATTTTTAATAACTCATTAATTATACTATTCTTACCACAACCAGATGGCCCTGAAATAACTATTAAAAGCCCTTGTTTCTTTGTTTTTACCATATTATCCATAACTTATTCCTCCCTTATAGGTTTCATCTTATATTCAGCTTCTATTAAGCTTTTAGACTTATCTTTATTAAAAACTAAAGAGTATATCTTTGTGATTTTGTATTCATACTCTAACATTTTATTTTTTTCTCTTGTAAATTTACTAATAATAGGAATATCTATGTCTTTCTTTATCTTATTTAAATAAACTCTTCCTTTATTAGAAAAACCAAGTAGTCTAATATATTTAATATCCTTAAACTCACTAGCTTGCTCTTTAGTATAGTCACATAATATATAAATTAACATTCTAGATATCTTAGCATAAGTAGCATTTTTACTCTTAACTTTATTAATTAACTCATCAAAACTATAACTATTAAGTATTTCTTTCTTTAGTTTAGTAGAAATACCACTATCTACTAAATTATAAATGGTTAAATCATTAGAACTTATTATTTTATATTTTAAAAGATTAAAATAATCATCTAACTTAGGTATTTTTTTATTCTTCAAATAATTATAAGTAATAGATGGAACACTATTCTTTATATCCTTACCCTCTAATAAGGCTTCTCTTATACTTGTTGCGCTATTTATACTTTTTTTATCTAATTCTTTACTATGATAATCATTAGTTCTTTTTATAGTATGAGGAGTAATCTTATAATTATTAGATAAAACCGCTTTAACATAACTAATACCTAGAATATCATTAGGTAGTTTAAAACAATCTCCTGTAATATCTTCTAAAGCTTTAGATAAAGAAGTAGGGTAGTTATAGCCCATTCTTAAATAAACTTGAACTAAACTATCAAAATCTTTATTAAAAAGTTGTGTCTCTACAAGTCTTTTAATTCCTTCAATATCATCAGATTCACTGCCAAAGACTAAATCAGTAACACCTAGATGATTTAATATATCTATAGAACCTTTTGCAAAGATATCGGCGGAAGCACAAGAGAAAGGGAAGGGGAGTTCTACTACTAAATCAATACCGTTTTTTATGGCAATAGTAGTTTTTTCCCATTTATCTAAAATAGAAATATCTCCTCTTTCTGTAAAGTTACCTCCAAGTACTAGGATAATAGGACTATCAGGAAACATTTCTTCAACCTTTTCTATATGATATAAATGTCCATTATGAAAAGGATTATATTCAGCGATAATACCAACTATATGTTTAGACAATACTAACACCCCTTCCTTAATTTGTTTATTAATTATAACACCGTTTTATAGTTAAATCAATATCACTCTAAATAACTAGTATCTAAATATGCTTTGGTATATATTTTTTCTTTAGGATAAGATACTGGAGATATGCCAGGAGTTATATTATTTTTTACCGCATATATTTGGTTTAAGTTTTTATTATATGCTTCCATGGCACGATAGGTATTTTTATAGTACTTATTAAAGTCTCTTTTACTTCTATCTATTATTCTTTTCATTCCTTGTCCAATTAATTCTAAATATTTATCGCTCATAATACTTTGTTTATATTTATCTACTAAATTTTTATTAATTTTAACACCTGTTTTCTCTAGATTATATACTTCGGCAACTAAACTTAAAGCTTCTTTAAAAGATATATTTTCATAGTCTTTTACATAATCAAAAACATTACCACCATAACCACAACCAAAACAATACATTAAGTTCACATGATTAGTTACTCCTAATGATGGTGTTTTTTCAATATGAAATTGGCATAAGAACATAAAACTAATGAATATTATTATACACACTTTTACAAAACTTTCAAATAGTTATATAATAATTATGAGGATGATGTTATGAAACTTGTAACTGCTAATGAAAATTTTCTTAATTATTGTGAGTTTGAAAAAGGACTTTCTAATAATAGTATTAAAAGTTATGGCTATGAGATGAAAGACTATATTGCATTTTTAGAAAAAGAAAAGATAGATAATACTAAATCTATAACTAAAGATACTATAACTAAGTACTTAAAATATTGTTATAATCGTAATGAAGATAGTAAAACAGTCGCTCATAAGCTTACTACTATTAAGAATTTTCATAACTATTTAGAAAAAGAAGAGAATGAAACTAACAATCCTAGTGAATTTATTGATAGACCTAAGACTACTAAAACACTTCCTCATAGTTTAACTATTGAAGAAGTAGATAAACTCTTAGATATAGAATTAAATACCCCATTTGACTATAGGAATAAAGCTATGTTAGAATTGATGTATGGTTCAGGGCTAAGAGTATCTGAACTTGTTAGCCTAACGGTTTATGATATTGACTTTAATAATGATATTGTTAGAGTTAAAGGTAAAGGTAGTAAAGAGAGAATTGTTCCTATTAATGATGTAGAAAAGTATTATTTAAATGAATACCTAGATAAAAGACATCTATTATTAAAAAAGAAACAGTCTGATTACTTATTTTTAAACTCTAGAGGTACTGGTATATCTAGACAAGGATTCTTTAAAAACTTAAAGGAGATTTTAAAGGAAAAAGGGCTTAATCCTGATATATCACCTCATAGTTTAAGACACTCTTTTGCAACGCATCTTTTAAATGGTGGTGCAGACCTTAGAAGTATTCAGATGCTTTTAGGACATTCTGATATTGCTACTACTCGTATATATACGCATATTACTAATGAAAAGGTTAAGAATGATTACTTAAATAATCATCCAAGAGCAAAGAAGGAGAATTGATTATGAGATTTAAAAGAATATTTTTAATGGTTTTGGATTCCTTAGGAGTAGGGGAAGCGAGCGATGCAGCTAGTTATGGAGATAGTGGTGCTAATACCCTAGGTCATATTAAAGAAAACTATGATTTATTTATCCCTAATCTTGCTAAGATAGGTTTTCTAAATACTTTAAATATGGATGAAAATACTGATGTAGATGCTTACTATACTATTGCAAGACCTAATAATGCGGGAAAAGATACTTTAGCAGGACATTATGAAATGATGGGAATTACATCTAATATTCCTTTTAAGACTTTTAATGAAAATGGATTCCCTATTGAATTAATTGATGAGATTGAAACTGTTACAGGTAGACGTGTTATCGGTAATAAATGCAGCAACGACAATGGTATTATTAATGAACTAGGAGAAAGACAAGTAGATTATGGTTCTTTAATTGTTTATACATCAGCTGACTCTGATTTACAAATCGCTGCTCATGAAGATGTTATTAGTCCTGAAACTTTATATAGTTATTGTGAAAAGGTTAGAGAATTAACTCTAAAAGATGAATTTTTAGTAGGTAGGGTAATTGCAAGACCTTTTACTGGCAGTAAAGGTAAGTTTAAACTAAATAATGCGGGAAGAAAAGATTATCCAGTAGCACCTCCATCTAAGACTATTTTAGATGATTTAAATGCTAATAATTATAATGTTATCGCTATTGGTAAGATGAATGATATATTTAATAAAACAAGTATAAATAAAAGTTTAAAAGCTAATTCTAATATGGATGCTATTAATAAGTTAACTAATGTTATGGATAAAAAGTTTACAGGACTTTGTATGGTTAATTTATGTGATTTTGATAGTTTATATGGTCATTTAAGAGATGTGGAAGGATATGCTAAAGCGATAGAGGAGTTAGATGTAGAAATACCAATGATTTTAAATAAACTAGAAGTAGATGACTTATTAATTATAACAGCAGATCACGGTAATGATCCAACTTTTAAAGGAAATGATCATACTAGAGAAAATGTTCCTTTAATTATTTATAGTAGAAGTTTTAAAAATCCTAAGAGATTGAAAATACAAGATACAATGGCAGTTATTGGAGCGACAATAGCAGATAATTTTGAAATAACGCCTCCAGAAATAGGAACAAGTATATTAGACGAACTAGAGTAGGGAAGAGGAGTAGTTTAGGGTATAAAAAGACTAGTAGGTTATTTCTACTAGTTCTCTTCTTCATTTTTTTCAAAACTTGCACATACAGTTTGTTCTTGATCACAAACTTCGTCTTTTGGACAATCACAGTTGCTACTAACTTTAATCTCATCTAAGTTGCATTCTTGATTGTTACTATTATATTTGCAACTGTCAACGTCACATTTAATACTTTGTTTCTTTTTCATTTTTCTCTCTCCTTCAATATTTATATTTCCCAAAAAATATAATATTATTCCCCTATTTTTAAAATTCACTTCCCCTACTTTGTTTTATATTAAAAAGAGTAGAATAGTAGTATGTTATACATTATAAATAATTATTTTATACATATAACTGATAACTTAATAACTGATTGATTTCAATTAAATAAATTATAAATTTATAAATGTGATATATATAATTATGTTTTAATTATATATGCTTCCATATGCATAGTAGTTACTAAAATCAAATAATAGTTACTAATTAAAGCAGATATTTTTTTAAATCAAAAATATTATTATTAAAATGGAGATTATAATATAGAATAGTAAAAGACATAAGATTAACAATTATTCATCTAAAATAATTAAATATTTAACTTCCTATAATATATATTATGTTAACTAATATATTGACTAAAATATTTTCATACCTATACACTATTATATCTATTGATAAGTTATAGAAAATAAATTTATTAGTTAAACATAGAAATTAATCCCATTATAATTAAAAATACAATTAAACACGACACAATTACTGCAGGTACTATTGTAGCATCATATAATGTTTTATTATTAGTTTGTTCTTGATTATCTTCAACAATATATTCAGTTTCAGAGTTTTCTTCATCAAAAACATATTTCAATTTTTTATTTATACTAGCTAAATAACCAATGACGAAAACTATTAAAACTAATAAAAGTATTGGAAAGACATAAGTTAAAAACAAAACATAATATGAATTATATATTATTACATTTGAAATACCTTCTACTGTACTATTATTAACCATAAAATAAACACCTTTCTACAAGTAAATTATATCAAATTATCTAGTCTCCCCCTACTACACTGCTTGCTTTACATATACTTTACACTTATGATATATAATAAAACTAGATATAAAATCTAGTTAATCTCTATTATTATCTGGGATACATATATACTTGTTATGAATTTTTACAACTAATACTTTATCCATTATAGAAATATTTTTTGAACTAAATTGCTTAAATGTAACATCTAAATGAACATTATATAAGGGAAAATATATTGTAACTATATTATATCTAGTACTTGGTGAAGTACTAATATTACTTATATAGCCGTTATTAATAGAATTTATCTTATTGGATTTTAATTTTATAACAGATAATAAATTAATAAATAGAGCTATAATAATCAATATATTAATAATTAAATAAATAGCAAGTGGTAATAATATATTTGTGTTATTGCTAGAAAGATAAATTTTAAATAAACCTATTGGTTGAAAAAAGAAAAATAAGAATAATATAACTATAATTTGAAAAACTACTGATTTTATATAGTAATTGGTTATTATCTTTTTGTTCTCTTTTGATATTTCATTATATTTAAAAATATTTTTAGATATTTTTTTACTTTTTGAAGCACGATTCTTTAAATCTTCTAATTGATTTAACTGATTAAATTTAAACTCTCCTCTTTTAAAATCGAACATTCTTAAAACTAAATTATTTTTATTTTCAAAATAATCACAATAAGACTGTAAATCCTTTTTATCTGTATAATTAGATATAACATTTATTAATTGATAAAACTCTTCACTATTTTCTTTGCTAGATGATAAATTATCTAAAATATTATATACTCTTTGTTTTGCATTATAAATATTAATTATGTTATCCAAATTATTATTTACATATATTCTTTTTATTTCAATATAAGCATTAATATACTCATTTTTAATAGTATTATCTTTTAGATACTCTCTAATACTAAAATTATAATATAAACTTTTTAATTGTTCATTGGATAAATAAATTTTTTCAATATCATAAACAGAATTAGTTTTTAAAAGCAAGCCTTTTATATTATAAATAGTATTACTAATGTTTTCAGTTTTAGAAAGATGATAGATAAGATAAAAAACGTCTTGCATATGATAATTATTTGTATCTAGTTTTAATATTAAATAAAGTTCTAGGGCTTCTTTTGGAAATATGTCATTATACATAAAATTTACACCTTTCTTGATTGTATCTCTGCTATTTTCTCTAGTACTTCTTTAGCATTTGTCTCATTAATTTCACTGTACCCTAGTTCTCTTAATGCTTGCACTTTAGCAGTATTTAACTCTTGAGTACGACTAAGTTTCTCTTCTTTTTTCGCTTCAATATCTTGAACAAATCTCTTATGAGTTTCAGCAATTTTATTTTTAGAAGCACCTCCATTATGATATAGTGTCATTGCAGAAAATAGAATACTTTCAAATATAAACTGTTTATCTTTATCAAAAGTAAATTCCATTGGATCAGTAAATCCCATGGATTTAGACATATAAGCCAATATATATCTTAATTCATCTGCAGTTTCCATAGATTGTAAATAATGATATAAATATACATATGTATTATAAGTAGTTTTTGTCTTATCTTCTGATAATTTTTCTTTTAATAGGTTAATTATATCAGCCATTATTTCTTGTTCTTTTTTATTAAAACATTTAAGGTCTGCTAACACTTCTCTATTAGAAGAATCTTTTACTCCTTCATTTAATCTATTTTCAACTTCAATAATGTAATCACTTGTTACAGTAATACCACTTACACCTTCTTCATCTTCTATATTTAATAAGGCAAGTAGTCTAACTGCTTTTTCTTTAGGCCATTGTGATAAGCTATCCATTGCTAAATAATTATACAACATTTGTCTTGATACTCCTAGATACTTAGCAAGCCTTACCTTTGAAATTCCAAGTTCACTTAATAAATTATTTAAATCTTTCATGTCACACACCACCTATAATACATTTTAATTAGTTTGACAAGTTTAGTCAAGTAAAATCTATGTAAAATACTTTACAAAAAGAAAAAAGAGATAATCTCTTTTCAAATTATCCACCTATTTCCATGAATATCCCTCCTACTATTAGTATAAGCATATTTTAAAGTAAATACCAGAGTTTTTTATC
>DVHC01000018.1 GCA_018712385.1 Candidatus Onthousia excrementipullorum
TATATAATAAGAGTAATAAATAATTCAGGAAGTAGTGTAACAGTAAATTTAGGAGTAAGTGTAGGCCTAGATTATAATGATTTAAGTCTACCAGATAATGGCCATTTATTTGAAGAGATAACATATAAAGGAGAAGTAGGAACAGTAGTATTAAGTAATATAAGTAAAGATAATACCTACGATGATGGAGTAGATACATTTACAACAGGACAGTATCCTAATAATTATATTTGGTATAGTGGAAAGTTATGGAGAGCTGTATCTGTTAATAATGAAGAGAAGACAACTAAGTTAGTAACCCAGTGGAATATAAGTTCAATTTCATATAATGCAAGTGATAGACCTGCTTTTGCAGACAGTCATATGGAAGAGTGGTTAAATGATACTAGTGTAGATGGTTTTCTTGGTAATTTAAGGGAACCAGATAAGTTTATAGTAATGAATAGCAAATGGAATGCAACAATGGATGCTACAAGTTTAGGAAGTATAATAAGACCAAGGGACGATGGTACAATAGTAACAGATGCTGTAGGATTACTTAATATGTATGAGTATCAGTCAAGTTATCATGGAACAACTTATAGTAATGGATATTTAAATAATGGACTTTATTGGTGGACTTTAACTCCTTATAGTTTAATTGATGGGCGAAGTATAACTTACAAAGGTACTGTTGATGATAATTGGCCTTCTACTGATTCACGTGGAGTTAGACCAGTAATAAATCTAAAGTCTGATATTGAAATAGCAGATGGAAATGGGACAATAGATAATCCCTATAGACTAAAAGGTGATAATGATAAAAATCTTTCTGAAACAAATTTAAAAGATAGATATAGTGGAGAATATTTAAGATTTGGAATAGGAGAAAATAATTTATATCGAATAGTGAGCCATGAAAATGGTAATGGGACAAAGATAGTAAGTGCCGAACCGCTAAAAGATTCTGGAAAGTTTATAGAAAGTGAATTTGGAAGTAATACAACGTTTTCAAGTGCAAATACTATTGGAGTATTTCTAAATGGGGAATATCTAACAAACTATGTAGGAAATGAATATATTAACATGATTGAAGATAGTACATCTTGGTATCTTGGAATGGTAGGGGAAGTAGTATCGTATAAACTTGCTAAGTATGTTAATATTGAAAGTTCATCTGTATCTACTAATACAAAAGCAAAAGTGGGATTACTAAGATATGGGGAATTACTGTCTGGACAATTTAATAGATATGAAAAAAACTATGGCTATTGGCTTTTAACACCATTTAGTGTTTCTAATGTTCGCAATGTTATTAACTATAGTAGTGTAAATATCGATTCTCCATCAGGTACTTATTTTGGCCTTAAACCATCTTTTAATCTAAAATCTAACATCATAATAACAGGTGGTCTGGGGACTAAAGAGCAACCTTTTGAGATTGCCCTTCAATAAAAGTCTAGGTAACTATGCTTTTTCATTTGCTTTTTTTTCAACTCTTTCATATAATTAGTATATAAAATAAAGTAGTGAATGGAGTAGGTAGTATGGTAATAAGAGGTTTGGTTGGTGACAATTTAGCAAGTATGTCTTTTAATGAACATCATTATGTATTAAAAAAATCTTTGATTGGTACTTTTTCTACTTTCTATTATTTGGGAACTGAGCCTAAGTTTGGGAATTATATTAAAGAAAATGATACTTTGGTTGTATCTGGAAAACTTAGTAAAAATGATTTGTTAGAAGAAGAGGCAACTGTGTATAGTGGTATTACTATAACTAAAGATAAAGAATATATTAATATTAATGATATTAAAGATAATACTAATTATCTTAAAAATATTGATGTGGGAAGTGGAGAGTGTTTTGGTAGGATTTATGTAGATGGAGAATTCTCTGAAGTTAATAGATGCTTGTATAGTTATACTTTGGATAATTCTTTAGTTTTAGTTACTCCTAATTTAGATAAAAAAGATTTTAATATTTATGACCTTAAGAGGGAGTTAACTAATATATTATCTGTCTTTAATTATAATGATTTGTATGATAAATTTACTGTCCAGTCTGCTAATTATAATGACCTTAATGATTACTTTGAAGTTATTATTAACTTTGGTTTTATTGATAATGTTCATGTTCCTTTTACTTTAGATGATAAGAATAATCTTACTTTTTATCCTTTTGTCTATAGTGAACATTTTCATGATGAATATAAATTAAAAGCAGATGATACTTTAATACCTTTTGAAGTTTTTCCTTATTATTTTTCTAAGTGTGAACTTGTAACTATGTTAAATGATTTAGTTAATAAAAATAGAATAAGTAGGAAAAATGATTTTGAACATGCTAAAATATATGTTAATATGAGAATTGGTAATTTTGCCCAAAGTAGAAAATAGGTGTGCTAGTATATAAGATAGTGTGAAAAGTTTTATGGAAAACTAGACATACTAGATGAAAATGATATTGAGATGAAAATCTTAATTCAAAACTATCAAAAAGGTAGTAAATTGTTCTTTGAAAAATAGAATTAATGGAAATTAT
>DVHC01000019.1 GCA_018712385.1 Candidatus Onthousia excrementipullorum
TGAAGGTGCTAATTATATGATTGCATTAAGATGTATGTATGAAAGTGATCATTGGAGTGAAATAGAAAAAATAGTAGTTGATGAAATATATCATTAACTACTATTTACCTACAAAATTTTTTTACACCCAGTAAAGAAAAAGACTCTTGCATTAAAGTTACTTATGTGATAAGATGTATATGTAAGAAAAATTTTCATACACTATAAAAGGAACACTTAATATTCGCTTGTTGAGTGTACCCCTATTTTTTTAGTAAGAGCCACCTAAACCATAGCTAAGTTAGGTGGTTTCTATCATCTTAGAGAAAGTATTGCGAGTAACAGCAAGATATCTTGAAGAAACAACATAATTACTAGAGAAAAAATTAAAGAATCTTTCTTGTTCATTATAAGCCTCCTTTCTGAGGCTTCACCCAACTATTAAATGTTCCTATAAATATAGTATCATATTAATTTCTATATAGCAAGAAAAAAAGTAATAAAAAAGTTACGGATTTTCGTAACTTTTTCTTTATAAATTTAATCATTATTTTTAGTGAATCTTGTAAATCTATCTATCTCGCTATCATCTAAATCTGTTTTAGATAAAGATTCAAATAATTTCTTTTGGTCTCTTGATAACTTCTTAGGAGTAACCACTTTAAAGATAACATACATATCTCCTACTCTTCTACTAGTAGAATCTTTAATACCTTTACCTTTAAGCCTTTGTTTATCTCCACTATCAGTACCTCCTGGTATAGTTAATTTAACATTACCATAGATTGTAGGTATTTCTTTTTTACAACCAAGTACTGCTTCAGCCATATTAATAGGTACTTCTAGATAAATATCAAGACCATCTCTTTCATAATATTTATGTTCTTTAATATGGAACTCTAAGTATAAATCACCTGATGAGCCACCATTTTCTCCAGCATGACCTCTACCTGGTACTCTTAGTCTTTCACCATTATCAATACCACTTGGTACATTTACAGTGATAGTTTTATGAGATTTAACTTGTCCTTTACCACGACATTTGCTACAAACTTCTTTATAAGTCTTACCTTTACCATTACATTCTGGACAAGTTGTTTTAGTCATAAATGAACCAAGGATTGTTCTTTGTTCACTAGTAATAGTTCCACTACCATGACATCTTTTACAAGTCTCTTCTCCAAAGCCACCTTTACCATCACATTTATCACACTCAGTAACTACATCTAAGTCAAAATCTTTCTCACAGCCATAGATAGCTTCTTCAAAAGAAAGTTCTACTTGCATTAAGATATCACTACCTCTTCTTGCTCTACTACCACGACTTCTACTACTAGAGCCACCAAAACCAAATCCACCACCGAACAAGTCATCAAATATATCTCCTAAATCACTTGCATCAAATCCAAATCCTGCTCCATTAAAACCACCAAAGCCAGCTCCTCCTGATGCTCCAGGACCATTTACACCAGCATGACCAAATTGGTCATACTGACGACGTTTATTATCATCACTAAGCACAGAATATGCTTCTTGCACTTCTTTAAACTTCTCTTCCGCATTTTCTTCTTTACTTATATCTGGATGATATTTCTTAGCAAGCTTTCTAAAAGCACTTTTTATCTCGTCTTTAGTAGCATTCTTAGAAACACCTAACACTTCATAATAGTCTCTTTTAGTTGCCATATACTACACCTTCCTTCTAATATAGACTTATTAGTTATTTAAAGATATAAATTTATCTAAAGTCTCTTTAAACATTTCCATCGCAGAATCTATTACTTTAGTATCAGTTAAATCTATATCAATAATTTTCAATACTTCTAAAGGATAATCTCTTCCTCCACTCTTTAAAAACTCTAAATATTTTTCTTTAAAGTTAGGAGTATTATTTAAAATATTTTTAACAATATAACTTGCTATAGATAAACCAGTTGCATACTTATAAACATAAAATGGTGTATAGAAATGTGGTATTCGCAAAAGTTCATATCTAACTTCATCATCTACTACGACATTAGGACCAAAATATAATTTATTTAATTCATAATAATAGTTACAAATGCCATCACTAGTTAATACCTCATTCTTATCAGTTAACTCATGAATATATTTTTCAAATTCTGCAAACATAGTTTGTCTAAAGACTGTCGCTTTAAATAAATCAAGTCTTTCATTTAAGATAAATAATCTCTCATCTTTACTCTTAGCATTATCTTCCATATAGTATGAAAGCAATAACTCATTTACAGTTGATGCTATTTCTGCTAAAAATATTGGATAACCTGAGGTCTCATAAGAATTATAGTGATTAGAAAAATATGTATGCATAGAATGTCCTAATTCATGAGCAAGTGTTGATACATCATTATATTCACCTACATAATTAAGTAAAACAAATGGTTTCGTATCATAACTTCCACTTGAATAGGCTCCACTTCTTTTATTTAAATTAGGATATTTATCAATATAGCCTTCTTTAAAGGCTTTATCAAGCTCTCTACTATACTCATCTTCTAAAACACTTAAAGCCTCTTTTACTAATCGTTCTCCCTCTTCAAAACTATATTTTTTTTCTATATTTTTAACTGTACTAACATAACCGTCATATAAATGGAATTCATCTAAGCCAAGTATTTTTTTCTTTACATCAAAGTATTTATAAAGACTAGGTAGATTATCATGTACTACTTTAATCAAGTTATCATAAAGTTTAGTAGGAATAAAATCATTAAAAAGACTTGCTTCCATGCTTGAATTATATTTTTTTAATTTACTTGATACTGATAAAGCTTCACAAGTAGCTGCTAATGTTGATGTTAAAGTACTTTTAAAGTTACCATACACTTTATGATAATTAATAAAAGCTGCTTTTCTAACCTCTCTGTTTTTAGAACTCAAATAAGTACTATAATTACTAGAAGTAAGTTCTACTTCCTTACCATTCTCATCTTTAATATTTCCAAACCTCATATCTGTATCCATTAAGAAGTCTGCTGTATCACTACTACTATCTAACACTTTAGAAAAAGCTGTTATAATATGTTCTTCTTCTTTAGATAAAGTATGTTCTTTATATCTTAAAATATCTAATATTTGATGTCTAAAATCAAGAAGTTCTTTTTCTTTATCTAAATATCCTATAATAGTATCTTTATCTTGCTCTAAAATCATAGGAACTACGAAAGATGTCGCCTCACCATAAGACTGATATAAATTATTAATATTACCATAAAGTTCTTGATAAGTAGAGTTTCCTGTATCTTCATCATATTTACGAGCAGCATAAGTATATAACTTTGCTATTAATCTAGATGTCTTACTATCTATTAGCAAGAACTCTTTAAAAGATGTACTACTGTTTAAAAATGTATCTTGCATATCTCTTAATTTATCTATATTATTTTTTACAATGTTATAGTCTTTATTATATTCATCTAAACTCCCATAAACACTTTCTATATTCCATTTATCGCACTTCTTTACATCTTCTCTTTTTAATAGTTTATCCATATTATTATTAACAAGAAGTAGTCCTAAACATAGCACTACTTCTCATTCTTATCCTTTCTATTATTTTTCTTCAAAGTCTGCATCTTTTACATCATCTTTTTTATCTGATGTATCACTACTATTATCAGTGTTAGCATTACTATTTGCTTGATTTTCTTTTTGAACGTTTTCATAAACTTTAGTTGCAAGTGCCATAGCTTTCTCTTGTAGTTTATCTTTCTTAGCTTTAATATCATCTAAGTCATTTTTAGATAAAGCTTCTCTTAAGTCTTTAATTAAATCTTCTGCTTCATCACGCTCTTTCTTATCAACTTTATCTCCTAAGTCTTTAAGTGATTTCTCAGTTTGGAAGACTAATTGTTCTGCTTCATTCTTAAGGTCTGCTTCTTCTTTACGTTTCTTATCAGCTTCTTTATTTTCTTCAGCTTCTTTTCTCATTCTTTCAATCTCTTCATCAGATAGATTTGTAGATGAAGTAATAGTAATAGATTGCTCTTTATTAGTACCAAGGTCTTTGGCAGTAACATTAACAATACCATTAGCATCTATATCGAATTTAACTTCAATTTGTGGTACTCCTCTTGGTGCAGGTGGAATGTTTGTAAGTTGGAATCTACCAAGTGTTTTATTATCGGCAGCCATAGGTCTTTCACCTTGTAATACATGAACATCAACAGCAGGTTGATTATCGGCAGCAGTTGAGAATACTTCACTCTTACTTGTTGGAATAGTAGTATTTCTTGGGATTAATACTGTCATAACTCCACCTAATGTTTCAATACCAAGTGATAATGGTGTAACATCAAGTAGAACGATATCATTAACATCTCCTGTTAAGACACCACCTTGAATAGCAGCACCCATAGCAACTACTTCATCAGGGTTAACTTCACGAGATGGTTCCATACCAAGTTCTTTCTTAACTGTTTCATATACAAGTGGAACTCTTGTTGATCCTCCAACGAAGATTACTTTATCTAGGTCTTTAGCTTTCAAATCTGCATCTTTTAAAGCATTTCTAACTGGCTCTAATGTAGAATCAACTAAATCACTAATTAAGCTTTCGAATTTAGCACGAGTTAATGTCATATCTAAGTGAAGTGGACCATCTGCTCCTTGGGAAATAAATGGTGCAGATACTTGGGTACTTGTCATACTTGAAAGATCTTTCTTAGCTTTCTCAGCAATTTCTTTAAGACGTTGCATAGCCATTTTATCTTTAGTAAGGTCAACACCATTTTCTTTCTTAAATTCACTAACAAGATAGTCAATAACCTTATTATCAAAGTCATCTCCACCTAAGTGGTTATTACCACTAGTAGATCTAACTTCTACAACACCATCACCTAACTCAAGGATAGATACATCGAATGTACCACCACCAAGGTCATATACTAAGATTGTTTGGTTCTTATCTTGTTTATCAAGTCCATATGCAAGGGCAGCAGCAGTTGGCTCGTTTATAATACGTTCAACATCAAGTCCTGCGATCTTACCAGCATTCTTAGTAGCTTGTCTTTGAGCATCATTAAAGTATGCTGGAACTGTAATAACTGCTTTAGTAACAGTTTCACCTAAATAAGCCTCAGCTGACTCTTTAAGATTACTTAAAATCATAGCAGATATCTCTTCAGGAGAATATTTCTTACCTTCAGCTTCAACCTTTTTATCAGTACCCATTAATCTTTTAATAGATGAAATAGTATTTGGATTAGTAATTGCTTGTCTTTTAGCAGCAGCTCCTACTATTCTTTCACCATTTTTAAAAGCAACTACTGATGGAGTTGTTCTTTCTCCTTCTTTATTAGGGATTACTTTAGGCTCCCCAGCCTCTAATACACAGACACAACTATTAGTTGTACCTAAATCAATACCAATTATTTTACTCATTTATATCCTCTCCTTTATCATCATTATTATTTTTATTATCAGCTTCGTCATCTAGTTTATTTACTCTAACAGAAGCAGGTCTAATAACTCTATCCTTAAGACGATATCCTTTAAGTAACACTTCAAGTACTTCACCATCTTTGTAATTCTTATCACTATCAGTCATTAAAGCTTCCATAGTATTAGGATCATATTCTTTATGTTCTGCTTCTATTTCTTCTAGACCATATTTCTTTAATACATCATCAAAACTTGCATACATCATCTTAAATCCTTTTAAGAATTTAGATAACTCATCAGTAAGATTATTATCATCAAGTCTAATCGCTCTTTCAAAGTTATCTAATATTAAGATTAACTCACTAATCAAATCCTGATTAGCATATTTTAATCTATTAGTAACTTCTTCTTCTTTTCTTTTACGATAATTAACAAGTTCGGCTTGATTATATCTAATTTTTTCTTTATATTCTTCAATCTCTTTGTCTTTACTAGCAAGTTCTTCTTTTAATTTTTTAATCTCATCATGATGTTTATCATGTTTTTTAGATTTATCATGACATTCGCAAGGTTTTTCTTTATCTTTACAGTTACATTCATGTTTTTCATCTGTAACTTTTACTTCTTCTTCCTTAGTTTCCATCTAGTCACTACCTTTCTCAATATTTTCTTTTAAGTACTCTAGAATACTAACAACTCTATCATATTCCATTCTCTTAGGTCCTATGATAGCAAGGGTTCCATCTTCACTATCAGTCTTAAAGTTAGTCTTAATAATAGTAACATCATCATCAAGTTTGTTCTCACTACCGATATATACTTCAATATTATTAGAGTCATCTTTCTTAATTTCCTGCAACAAGTCTTTATCATCAAGTTTCTTAAATAAGTCTTTAATCTTATCAACATTATCAAACTCAGGTTGTTCCAAGAACTTAGTTCTACCAACTACATTAATATCGGTATTAGTAATATCTGTAAAGACATTATAAATAGCATTATATAGTTGTTGATGCTGATCTACATATTTAGAGATAATAGGTTTAATCTCAAACTCTAGTTTAGTACTTACTTCATCAATTGGTGTTCCGACTATTAAGTTATTAATTAACTCTACAGTCTTTTTAATATCTTCCATACTAACATTATCTAAAGTTATATTTTTATGCTCTACTTTACCTTTATCAGTAACAACTATAACTATTAGATGATTAGCATCAAGGGGGACAACTCTAATTTCTTTAAGTAAGTTCTCATGACTTGCTTTACCTAAGACTACGGCTGTATAAGAAGTCATATCAGAGACAACTTGTAAGCTTTTGTTGATACAATCACTTAACTCTAATGATTGATTATGGAAAATAATCTGCAATTTTAACATATCTTCTCCATTCATCTTTCTAGCTTCCATTAAGTTATCTACATAATAACGATATCCTTCTTCACTTGGAACTCTACCACTAGAAGTATGAGTTTTCTCTAAGTAACACAAGTCTTCAAGACTAGCCATTTCACTTCTAACTGTAGCACTGGAACATTTTAGCTTTTTACAGAGTTGATTACTACTAACAGGCTTAGCTTGTCTAATATAAGACTCAACAATTAATTTTAATATTTTCTTTTGTCTATCACTAAGCATAACTACCTCCTAAGCACTGATTAACTGGTTAAATACTAGTTTTAGCATTCCCACTTTTCCATTGCCAATATCATTATATGAAAAAAGTTAGCACTTGTCAACTCTTTCTGCTAACTTTTGTCAATTCTTTTTGCTAACTTTTTTAATTAATGTGCATTTGCAAAATCATTTAATTCATTTTTAATATTATCAACTAAATCACTAGTAGTTCTTCTTTCAAAACTAAGATTACCTAATAGTAAAAATAAAATTAATGTTGCCATAATTAAGAGACTATATAAAACAGTAGAAATGGCAAACCCCTTATTATTCAATCTCATATCTATCCCTCTTCTATTACTTTAATAACAGCATGATAATGACTATCTCTATCTATTACAAAATCACTATTAATAGCCCAAAGTCTAATAGAATAATCTTCTTCACTATCAGCTTCCAACGTATCTTCATATAGAACATTATCTTGATACTCACTAAGTATTTTAGCGACAGGTGTTTGATGGTCTACTCTTAAACTAAGTTTTAATAATTCAGATGGAATAGTCTTAGTAAAACACTCATCACTATTTATTCTATTAGTATTAGGCTCTAATACTATTTTATAACTGACACTATTAGCAGTACTATTTTTAACTGTAAAACTATATTCTGTAGAACTAAGTCCCACAGCATCACTTACTGGCGTAAACTTAGTTAAATTAATTTTATTTCCCTCTTTGCCATGAAAAACTACTTCCATTTCTCCTGTATCTATATCATGTTCTCTTTTACTAGAAAAATTATTATATATTAAATATGTAGAGATTATAGCGAAAGCGAATAAAAAGATTATAATTATTGCACTTTTAATCATATGTCTACGATAATATTTTTGATACATAGAAAACACCTCTTTTTAATTATTGTAAAGCTTTTATATAAAATTAGTCAATGTAAAGTTGATTTTTTACAAAATATAGTGTAAATTTTCAAAAAACTATTGAAAAAGTTAATAGTTTGTTATATATTAATAATGTCTTATTTGTCCGCGTAGCTCAGCTGGATAGAGCAATCGCCTTCTAAGCGATCGGTCATGCGTTCGAGTCGCATCGTGGACACCATTATGAAATTAACCCTTGCTTAGCAGGGGTTTTATTATGCTCAAAAGTTATTTATATTTTATAAAAAAATATACCAATATAATAAAAAATGCAAGTAAATATTAATAAAATAATACCTATTAAATTAGCATCTTTAATTAAATAGATACCTCCTATAGTTAAACATACAATAATTAATATTAAAACATAGAAAATTATATATGGTAAACGTCTCTTTAAAGATTTTTCTTTGTTAAAAGCTCTAGCATATATAAATTCACCTAGTAAATCAAATACTCCTTCAATTGCTGTAATGTTGTAAATATCTTATCCATAATCATTTACCCTCTCTAATTGCTTTAACGGCATTACCAATATTATTAATAGTGTCACTTGCTATCATAGATATATCTGTATTATCTTCTTCTGCAAGGCATCCTGCTATTCCATTTATTAAAACTCCTAAAGATATTGATAAAAGGTTAAATGGAAGATATGCTAAAAGTCCTGCAAGTATTCCTGATAAAACATCTCCACTGCCTGCTGTAGCCATACCAGGGCATCCTGTCCTAACTAGATAAGTGTCATTACCATCTGATATAATTGTAGTATGTCCTTTTAAAAGAACAGTTATTTTATAAGTACTAGCAAACTCTTTAACTATGTTTAAAGAATCTTTTTTTATCGCTTCTATATCTTTTTTGCAAAGTCTAGAAAATTCTTTTAGATGAGGAGTCAACAAGATATTACATCTTCTCTCTTTTAATATTTCTAAATCCATACTAGATAAGATATTTAAGCCATCTGCATCTATTATTAAGTTACCAGTATAATTTTTTATTAAAAATTCTAATACTTCTTCTAAGTGCTCATCACTACCTAGTCCCATACCAAAAGCAAGAGAATCTAAATCTTTAATAGAAGCTTTTAATTTATCATAAAAACTATCATTATAATCAGGTAATATATACAATGTCTGCTCTAAAATATTAGGACCAAGTAAAGGTAATACTTCTTTTTTAACTAAAACTCTACTAATACCGCAACCACTTCTAAGAGATGCTAATGATAAATAGGCAAGCTTTAAAGCTCCAGAATACTCTACACTTCCACCATATATCCCCGCTTTACCAAAATTTCCTTTATTAGCATCAATATCTCTTCCTTTTAATAAATCTTTTACATCATTATTATCTATTTCATAAGTATTATTATCTATCTTCCTCATACAACCTCCAAAAAGAAAGTATACTCAAATTAATGAGCATACTGTACAGTCTTTTCTACTACTTCTTTTATGTCTCTTTCATTAAATGGTTTCCTTAAGACATCAACTATTGGATAGTTAAAAGCTTTAGCAACTAACTCATCGTTTCCAACTCCTGTAATTATTGAAACCGGTATAAGGTCAAATAAGTTGTTATTTTTAAAGTACTCCAATACTTGAAAGCCATTAAAGTTAGGCATATTAAGATCAAGTAACATCCCTACTATCTTTATGCCTTTATTGTTAGCGATCATCTGCAAAGCTTCATTACCATCATTAGCTACTAATACTTCAAACTGATTATTGAAAATTTTACTAATAAAGTTCTTAATAACTGCAGAATCATCAACTACAATAAGAGCTCGATCTTTTTTAGGGGCCACAAAAGTAGTAGCAGTACCAATTTCTTCCATTCCTAAATACTGCTTAACTAAGTGGACAATCCGATCGAGCTCAGTTATCAATTCATCAAAATGTTCAGTTACATAATACATATTATTTTCTTTACTAGCCATTTCATGGTTATAAGCAAGTTCTGCTAATTTATCAAAGCCAAAGTACTTAGCATCACTTTTTAGACCGTGAACCAAGATAGCGTAATTAGCCATATCACCAGTTTCTTTAGTCTGTTTGATTTTTTCTTCTTTCTCATTAATGTCTTGAAGGAAGTCGCCCAATGTATCATCATAAGTCGACATATCTCCAAATAATTCTAAACTTTTCTTAACATTTACACCATTATTAATAAGTAAATTTACATCTCTCATAATAATACCCTCCATATTATGAGTATAGCATAAATTACTGATTATTCAAATACTTATTTATAACATTATCTAGTGCTTTACGTTCAATAGGTTTAGATAAGTAACTATTAAATCCTTCACTTAAATATTTCTCTTCCATACCCGCGATAGCATTGGCAGTTAAAACAACAACAGGGGTATTAAAGTTAGGATCTTCTTTTAGTTTATGGAATGTTTCAGTCCCACTCATTCTAGGCATCATATCATCCATAAAGATTAAATCATATTTTATAGATTTAACTTTCTCTAAGCATTCTGCCCCACTTTCGCAACTATCAACTGTTATTCCATAGTCTTCTAAAAGCCTTGTTGCAACCTTTATATTTAATTTATTATCGTCTACAACAAGGACACTCTTACCAACTATATCTTTATCTTTAGTAAGTTCTTCTCTAGATACTTCCATAGTATCTTCAAGTTTTACATCGCTTGGAGCGATTTTTTGATCAATTGATACTGTAAACTTACTACCCTTTCCATAAACACTTTGCACAACTAACTGTCCATGCATAAGTTGTACTAATCTTTTTGTAATAGCAAGACCTAAACCAGTTCCCTCAATAGTTGTATTTCTATCTTCATCAAGACGTTCAAATTTATCAAATAATTTATCAATCTTATCACGTTTAATACCAATACCAGTATCTTCAACAGATACTATAAGTCTACAAATATCGCCTTTAATTACAGAATCTACTTTAAATATGATATGTCCTTCTTTAGTATATTTAGCAGCATTTGTTAAAATATTAAGAATTACTTGTTTTACTCTCGTATGGTCTCCATATAATACTTTAGGAATAGTTTCATCTATTTTAACTATTAATTCGATTGGCTTTTCCCCTATTCTTACTTTAGTTAAAGTAGTTAATTCATTAAACATTTTATATGGATTATAATTATTATTAATAATCTCTAATTTATTCGCTTCTATTTTAGAAATATCTAAAACACCATTTACTATTTCAAGAAGGCTATCACTAGCCATTAAAATATCATTAACATCTTCTTTTACTCTTTCAGGTAAATCAGGTTCTTCTTTTAAAGCTTCTGCAAAACCTGTAATAGCATTAAGAGGTGTCCTAATTTCATGAGACATATTTGACAAGAAATCTGTCTTAGCATTATTCGCTTTCTCAGCTTGTATCCTAGCAAGATTCAACTCTTCAATCATTTGGATATCGGGATTTTCTATTGTAAAGTACATTAAAAATGTTACTAACGTCTCTGTTGGAGTTATTAGTAATAGGCCTGGTATCATCTTCTGTATTATAGAAGTTATCATTCCTAAAACTATATAAACCATAATTGGCAATATTTTTTTATTTAAATAAAATCCTCTATTAAAAAGGCATACGCCCATCCAAATAATAATGAAAATAAAACTTGCTAAATAAACAACATTTACAGGAATACCAGTAATAGTGGGACCGTAAGCAGTTTGTTCAAAAGAAATAGGAAATACTAAAATTGCCATTGCAAAAACACTTATTGCACTAATCCAAAATGGTTTTAATATTTTATGAGATTTTCTTGTAATGTATGTCATATATATAACAAATATACTAATCCATATTAAAAGTAAAATTAAATATATTTTTAAAACTATATCACTTATAAAAGGAACATAATTATTAGAAAAAAATGTACAAGCATATTCAAAAATTAATGCAAAAAGATTACTTACAACTAAAAAGCGATACAATTTATTCTCAATATTTTTTACTCTTTGTTTTGAAAAATAAATAACATTTAAAAGTATAGAGAAAAATATAGCACAAGTTGGAAAAAACAATCCTGTTGTCATCTAACCACATCCTTCTATTTAAGTATAACACTTTATCAGTTAATAGAAAAGAAAAAAGAAATTAACCAGTAAAAAAGAGTAAATTTTTTTCGCAATAAATTTGATATAATTACTACATAATAAAAAGGTGGTATGTAGTAATGAACAGAAAGCAAAGAAGAGAATTAAGAAAAAATAAAGATTTGATAAAGGAATTATATTCTATTATTAATAAATATCTTCCTGATTTATTAAATATGTTTAGTAATTTAACTGATGGTAGAAATGAAAGTTATATAACATATGAAATGAAAACAATATGTGTTACTCGTCTTTTTAGTCTTCTTTGTGGTCTTACTACGATGACTGACATTTCTTCTGATACTTTTAATACTGATAATTGTATTAAAAATTTATCTAAAATCTGTGGACAAGATTTAAGAGAACTTCCTTACTGGGAAACTATTCAAGATGTATTTGTTAATATAAATATTAATGAATTAAGAAACATTCAAAAGTATATTGTTAAAACTTTAATACGTTCTAAAATGTTTGATAAGTTTAAATATAATGGTGCATTCCAATTAGTATTTGATGGTACTGGTCTATCTAATCATGATTATAATCTTAATAATAACTGTCTTATTAGAAAGCATAAAGACGGTAAAGTATCTTACTATAAGTATGTTTTAGAATGTAAATTAGTTGTTGGTAATATTATTATCAGTTTAGATTCAGAATTCATTGAAAATGAAAAAATGCTTACAGAAAAACAAAAACAAGATTGTGAAATTAAAGCTTTCAAAAGAATGATTAAACGTATTAAAAAGAATTATCCAAAATATAAATTCATTATTACTGGAGATGCCTTATATGCTGTAGAACCAATTATAGAAATTTGTGAAAAAAATAAGTGGAATTATATTTTTAATTTAAAACCTGATAGATTGAAAGAAATTAATAGTACTTTTGAAGGAAATATACTGTGCTTCAATGAAGTTAAACATCAAAACTATTATCTTTCTACTAATATCAATTATAGAAATCACATACTTAGTGCGTTTAAATATATATAATCTAAAAATAAAAAAACAACTATTTTTCGTTATATTAGTAATATGGATATTAATGATAATAGTATTAAAGAAATAGTATCTCTTGGAAGAAAAAGATGGAAAATAGAAAATGAAGGTTTCTATAACCAAAAGCATAGAACTTTCAACATTTCTCATTTAAACAGTAGAAATGACAATGCTATGAAAGTTCATTATTTCTTTATTCAATTTGCCCATACTATAAGACAATTATTAGAACAAGGAAATCTATTGACTAAATCATTAAAACTTAAAATAAAAGAAGTAAGTCGTTTCCTTCTATACACACTCACTTCCACAATCTCAGATCTTAATAATTTAGAAACTAACTTTCAATTAAGATTTGATGATTAAATTATACACTATTTGTTCTTTGAAATCATTACTTTTTATATATTTTTTTAACACTTTACATGGTGTCTTTTTGTCGTGATTTAAAATATAAATGTTTGGGAAGAAAAAAATAGGTAAAATCTATTTTTATCAATTTCTACCTATTTTTTTTAATTAATTATTTTTACTCTTTTTTACTGAAATTAACTTAAAACTAATTTCTTTTTATTATCTATAGAGTTTGGTTTGTAATTTACAAAATATATTTCTCCATCAATTCTTGATGGAATAAAACATTTTTCTGTAAGTCCTTCTTCCTCTAAAGCATTTAAGCTTCTTTTACCAGAACCAGTAACTTTAAACTCAGCTTCTAGATTATGAAGTCTAAATGTAACTTTTTCAGATAATTCTTGAGGAAGTAAAGAATTCAATTTTTCTTTAGCATTCATTAATACTTCCGGCATATAATCTTTAGCATCTGGTTGTAATTCTATGTGGGCGATAGGAATTTCTTCCCCATCTGGCGTTTGAACATTAATTACTTCACAAGACAAAATGTTTAGATAATCTTCTTGAATAGCTTCTGATATAACATAAGGTGCTATTTCTTCTCCAGTACTTAAATGAAATTCAGAGCCCATTCTACCATGCATAATGGTGTTGCCTTTTTTATTTTTTGAAGCCCAAGCTTTAGTATCACCATAAACTTTACCGTTTGCATCTTCAATAAAGAACTTATTAGTAGCTTCTTCATTGCCATCATATCTTTTCATAGTAGTAGGTCCTATAGCAACAAGTCTACCAACGCTGCCATCAGTTATATGATTACCATCTTCATCAAGTATTGCTTCTTCTACGCATTTAAAAGGTGTAA
The DNA here is from genome assembly GCA_018712385.1 of Candidatus Onthousia excrementipullorum. GTDB lineage: Bacteria > Bacillota_I > Bacilli_A > RF39 > UBA660 > Onthousia > Onthousia excrementipullorum. The sequence goes on from DVHC01000019.1 coordinate 14,261, forward strand.
GGCCATATGTCTCTTTTGATAGAGAGACTTTCTGTCTTAAAGCATGAAATAATGTGAAATAAATACCACCATGTTCACAATCACCACCACCTAAAGATAAGGTTACAGGTGATAAAGGAAATGGTACTCTTTTTGTTCCGGCTTTAACATCTTTTAACCATTTATTTATTAATCTTTCTTCACCTTTACTTGTAGGTTCTCCTACTGCTATTACTATATAAGCTTGTTCCATTTTTTCAGTTGGAAATTCTTTTTCAAATGTTTTAGCAGAATGAACCAAAAAACTAGTAGTAGATGGTATAGCATTAGGTTTATTAATCACCAATGATCTATTATGAAAGTTTATATCATAAATAGGTTCTAATGCTGCACTACAACCTTGTGATAATGGGTCAGAAATACTAGTAATAACATCTGTATTTGAGTATGTTGGAATATGGGCTAACATTCTAACATCATTCATAGCAGGTAAACCCGACAAGTCTGTATCATGAAATCTTGCCATAGTAATTAAACTACGATGAGGATGAACTATTTGTTTTGGTAAACCCTTTCTAGTAGAGCCACTAGTAAAACTTCTTAAGAAATCATCATCTAAAGAAACAGCTTCTCTAGTTTCTTCTACATAACTTTTACCAAAATCAATAAAGTCTTGGAAAGAATCAATGCCTCTATCTTCTTTCTTAAGCTTTGGAACTTTATTTGAAAAGTCATAAAAGTCTCTATCTAATTCATAGTATGGATCAATTCCATTAGGTAAAGAGTCTGCAAGTGAAGCTATTACTTTATGTTTTATATTTTTATTTTGTAAAAAGTTCTTTATTTTTTCATACTTATTATCAGTGGCAAAGAAAACTTTGTCTGTACATCCTTCTAAAATTTTTTCTATATATTTTTTATCAAAGCTTTCTCCAAATATAGTTGCTTCTGCCCCTACTTTGCTAATAGCCATTAAACAATAAATAAATTCAGGAGTGTTAGACATACAGATAGCTATTTTGTCATTTTTTTCAACTCCTGCTTGTTTTAATGATTTAGCTACCTGATCTCTTTTTTCAAAAAGTTCTTTAAAAGTAATTACATTGCCTCTATAGAATAAAGCTTCATGATCTAAGTTATCCCTATTACGATTTTCTATATCTAGATCCCATGCATAATTGCGATTTTCTTCTATATCTTTTAAAGCTTTTTCTACTTTTTTATGAGTTTTAACTATTTTATTACTTTTTTCTCTATTTAATTTAAATTTAGATAATAATATATCTTTTAGTTTATTAATATTTACTATTTTCATACAAATTCTCCTTTACTTTTTAAGGTATTGTGAAAGGTTATATACTTTCCAATACCCCTTTCCTTTATTTTACAAGGATAAATAGCATATTTTACTAATCACCCCTGTTTTTAACATTTTCTACTATCAAAAAATGACAAATACCTATATAA
>DVHC01000020.1 GCA_018712385.1 Candidatus Onthousia excrementipullorum
CATATATACATTAAAAAAGCGAGAAAACAATAACTTTTTTAGGATATAGTAAGGTTTCTCGCTATTTCATTATACTATTTTTATTTTCTTTTGAAAAGACTGTTAACAAAATTAGTTTGTCAACAGCCTGAAGAAAGATTAATCTCTTTCTCTTCTTCTCTTACGTTCATTTTTACGAGCATTCTTAATGGCTTCTTTCTTAGCCTTTCTTCTTCTTACTCCTGGTTTATCATAAGCATCATGCTTCTTTGCTTCAGAAGGGACACCACTACGAGCTAATTTTTGTTTATATCTTTTAATCGCTCCATCAAGATTACCGTTTTTTACAGTTACCTGTGCCATTGCTATTATCCCTCCCTTCACGTTTTACTACAACTGATTATAACACTAAGAACATTTAAAGTACAACATTTTTTTGACATTTTTTACATTTTTTGTAACATTTCTCCTAAAAATAGACCAAAATTATAAAAAGTAAGGACTAATATAACGTTAAGTAAGCTAAAACCTACTAATCTTATAAATCTCTTTACTCTAAGGGACATATATCACCACTCCCTATTCTTCTAAGAGAACTTCCTAACTTTCTACCTGCTAATATTAATATTTCAATTAAGTCTCCTACATATTTAATAGCAGTTGATGTTAAAGAAAAACCTCCTTTAATATTTTTTAACTCTTTAACTGATAAATCTTTCATTTTAATCACCTCCTCCACATGGTTCTGGATTAGTAAAGCCACTAATTACTCCCACCACAAAGGAAATAATTATAGATACCCCAATTCCAATAACAGTAGCAGAAATAGTCGCTCCCCCTTTAATATTCTTCATTTCATTTTTTGTTAATTCTTTCATTTTACCCTCCAACTATCTATTATCAAACTAAGTATTGTCACTCGTTTATTAGGTAAAAGTATTATCATATCATCATTAACTAATTTAAAAGACTTTTCTAATTCTAAAGTTAAGATAACCCCCTCTTCAAAATTATCTTTACTATTTATTTTATAGTTATATTTCAAAGTATCATAATAGAAGAAGTTATTATCTTCAAATAATTCTAAGTCTAAAGTAGTAAAAACAGTAATAACATCATCATCTATATTTAAGATACTAACAGAATTATAAGTCCATAATTTAATAGAGACTAACAGATAAAAGAACACTATAGTTAAAAGTAAAACAACAGTTATAGATACTAAAAGCATTCCTTTCTTCTTATAATTCTTCATGACATTTACCTTTCTCTAAATAAAATACTCTATTAAACAAATCTTTATTATTAAGACGATGAGAAATATAAATAATTATCTTATCTTGATAGTAATTTATAATATTTTTTAATATCTCTCGTTCTAAAGCAACATCAACATTACTAAGACATTCATCTAATATATAAATATAACTAGGCTTAAACAAAGCTTGAGCAAGATTAATTCTTGACCTTTCCCCCATACTAATATTTTCCCCACCTTCCAAAAGAACAGTATCAAGACTATAGTTCTTATCATTAAATAACTTCTTTACCCCCGTAATAGATAAAAGTGTATTTTGATTAAAATAAGGCTTTCTAGATAAATAAATATTATCTTTAATATTAGTATTACTAAACATCTCTTTATTAGACACATAAGTAACAATATTTCTAAGGTCTGCAAGATTATAATGAGTCAAGTCAATATTACCAAGCTTAATATGTCCAAACGACAGTGGTAAGAATCTCCCTAATAATTTAACAAGAGTACTTTTTCCACTACCAGAATCTCCATAAATAAATACTTTATCCCCTGCTCTAATCTTCATATTAATATTATTAAGTACAAGATTATCTCTATATTTAAAGTATAAATTAGATATAGTTATATCCATATTTTTAGTAAGGTAATTAGAATTAGGAAAAGGTAACAGCAATTCCTTCTCATAATTAAAGATATCATCTAATCTCATCTTTATTTTTCTAGCATTCTGATATTTTAATATAATTAAAACTAAGTTTTCTACATTCTTTAAGCCCATAAAGATAAAACCTTCTAGTAGTAAAAATGTCGCTAAACTTATTTTAGTTGTTGTTATCAAAAGAACCCCTCCTACTCCTAAAACCAACAAATAGATAGCACCTTCTAATAGACTTAAGATATTTCTTATAACCTCACTATATCTACTTACTCTATAACTTTCATCTTCTAAAGTATCTGTTACTTTTCTAGTCCTCTTAAACATCACCTCTTCTAAATGTAGACCTTTAATCTTATCATTATTAACTACTACCTGCTGTAACTTACTATTATAATTATCTCTAACTTTATAATATTTAGATAACAATTTAATACTTAATCTCTTCTGAGAATAGATAAATATAAGTAAAATAATACTACTAACTATAAGAATTAAAGCTAAAGAGTTTGACAAGCTTAAAAAGAATAAATAGATAAACGCCAAGATGATAATACTGTTAATAAATGTTAATACCCCACTTAATAATGAATCAGCAAAAGTATCAATATCATTAAACAAAGATATAATAATCCCCCTTTCCTTAGTTTGATAGTATAAATTAGGAAGTGATAATAACTGTTTAGTTAAATTAAGTTTTAACTGATAACTAAATTTCTTTGTAAGTTTCATCGTAATAAGCTGTATAAAATAGGCATAAAAAGTCTTTAATACTAAAAGGTAAAGAAAGATAAGGAGTAAAACTACTAAATTATAAGTAGATTTAACTGTTAAAGCATTATTAATAATTATCTTTAAAGAAAACAAATTCAATAGTTCAAGACTAATACTAAGTATTATAGAGATTATCATTAAAACAAGAATATTTTTGTTATTAGTTATTAACTTAAGTATCTCATTTTTAATAGTTTTAACCTTTACAAATCTCTTAATACTAGCTGTTTTCTTAACAAAAAGATAATTACCTGTCGATATCTTATTAAACTCATCTATGGAAAGAGACTTAATAAGATTACTAGGGTCTTTAATAATAACTCTCTTATCAGTGATATTGGTAATTACTACATAGTGATAAAGATTTTTCTTATCATCTATCTTTATATGGGCAATTACAGGAAGTGAGAATTTAGGTATATCACTGACATTACCCTTCTTACCATAAGCATCAAAGCCAAGGGACAAAAGAACTTCCCTCAGTCCATACATCGTTGTCCCATCATAGATAGTCTCACTAACTCTTTCTAAGTAGTCCTTTGAAACATTACAATTATAATATTTAGCCACCATGAGCAGACAGGAAACCCCACAGTCATAAGTTGATTCCTGCGAAACTAATTTTAATCTTTTTATTATTAACACCTCCTATTATAATAATTAACAATATCTATTTTTTTGCTCCAAAAATTTTTGTTTATCAGTTATTTTGACAAATCTCTTAATATTTAAATGACTGTAATAAAATATGGTTAAGGTGGTAAAGATGCAGTTTGGGAAAATTAGAGATTTAAGAGAAGATCATGATTTAAAACAAATAGACGTTGCTAAAATTCTTGGCGTTAAAAGAACTACCTACGCTATGTGGGAATTAGGTGATGTGAATTTTCCAATAGAGAAGTTAGTAGAACTAGCAAGATATTTTCATACTAACGTAGAATATATGCTTAACTTAACTTCTGATAAAAGAGAAATCATCTATGAAAAAGATATAAGTGTAGAATTTATTGGAAATCAACTTAAAAGATATCGCCTAAAGTTAAAGAAAACACAAAGAGAATTTGCAAAAGTTTTAAACATCAGACAATCTAGTTATTCTTATTATGAAGATGGTAAAACTAGGATACCAACTAATAAACTCGTTTTATTAGCGATGACATATCACATTCCTATAAATTATATTTGTGGCGGCAAAAGAAAAGAAAATATCAGTGTCACACTATAAAATTTACAAAAAAGTGTTGACAATAGCCTTTTCTTTTCATATAATTGTAAATGTCAATACAAATTGATGTTTACTTATGCGGATGTAGTTTAATGGTAGAACCTCAGCCTTCCAAGCTGACTACGGGAGTTCGATTCTCCTCATCCGCTCCAGTGACGTTTCTGTTCGAACTTTTATGTTTGAACTTAACATATAATCAATCCGTTCGGGTTGATTTTTTTGTGTTCCGAACTCCCGTAATCAGCTTGGGAATACATAGAAATCATCCTAAAGAAAGGATAGTGTTAATTATGATAAAGTTTACTACACATGAGTTAGAAATGGAAAAAAGTTTGAAACAACGCATTGAGTTTATTTGTGAATTCTGTCACGTTACTCCTACTATTACTAATGGAAGTATCAAAAAAATTAACAATACAAACTTAAACTACATTGAGCCTCATAAAATCGTTGTAAATAATACTACTTTTCTAGCCTTTAACTATTCTACTGATATTTATGTAGGTAATCTAAATAGAAAGATTAAACTTGTAGAATTAGAAGATTATATCAAGAATATGGCTTAATCATTATTATTTAAACGACAGATATTGACTTTTTCTCTTAAAAACTTTATTATATTAGGCAAAACAAGGGGTTATTTACCTGCCAAATCTTTTTAATGGGGGTTATTGATTTGGAAGTACACAATTTATTAATATCAAAGTTAAAGAGATAAAGGTAGTAGATATTTCTAGGACTTTTATCTCTTTTTTTAGAAAGGATGGGTGCTAATGGATAGTGAGAAAAAATTATGTGGACTTTATATGAGAGTTAGTACAGAAGATCAAGCACGTGAGGGCTTTAGTCTTCCAGAGCAAAGAGAACGATTAGAACAATTTTGTAAGTTCAAAAATTATGAAATAGTAGATTATTATGAAGATGCTGGAATAAGTGCCAAAACAGGCAATTTAAGACCTGAATTTGAAAGATTAAAAGAAGATATTAAAAGTAAAAAAATCAATACCATCGTGGCTTTAAAACTAGATAGAATAACAAGAAGTATCTTTGACTGGGAAAAGTTAATGACCTTTTTAGAAGAAAATAATGCTTACCTAGACTGTGTTAATGATGAAATAAACACGACTAATGCTAATGGTAAAATGATTTCAAGATTATTAATGAGTGTTAGCCAAAATGAAATTGAAAGAACAAGTGAAAGAACAAAAATCGGTTTAGCAGGAGCAATTAAACAAGGACATATTCCAAGTCAAGCACCACTAGGTTATAAACATGAAGATAAAAAATTAGTAATAGACTACTCTACTAAAGATATTGTTAAAAGAATATTTAATCTATATTATGAGGGAAACTCTTATCAAACTATATCTAACATTTTAAATGAAGAAAAAGTTTTAGGAAAAACAAACTGGCG
>DVHC01000021.1 GCA_018712385.1 Candidatus Onthousia excrementipullorum
TAAATGCAAATATTTATTTATTAATTGATAATAGATATAAGTAGATTAATCTGAAACTAAGTGCAAGTGCTATTCTGAAAGTAGTTGCAAGTGTTATAGTGTTAGTTGCATTTACTTTCAGAATTAAGAAATTTGACATAAAGAGTGTAAATTCCTTGAATTTGCTTCTTTTTTTTGATAAAATAAACCTTGAAAAGAATAGATAAGGGCAAAAGAGATAAGCTTTTGTATCTTTTTTTTGAAATCTTGAAGGATGTGAAATAATGGCAGTAAAATATGATGACAGTTCAATAAAAATATTAGAAGGATTAGAAGCAGTTAGAAAAAGACCTGGTATGTATATTGGTTCTACTGATAAAAGAGGTCTACATCATTTAGTATGGGAAATTGTTGATAATGCTATAGATGAAGCGATAAATGGATATGGAAAACATATTGTTATAACAATTCATTCTGATAAAAGTGTCAGTGTAAGTGATGAAGGTAGAGGTGTTCCTGTTGGAATGCATGCATCAGGTAAACCTACTCCTGAAGTTATCTATACCGTACTTCATGCTGGTGGTAAATTTGAAGAGTCTGGTTATAAAGTATCAGGTGGACTTCACGGTGTTGGTGCAAGTGTTGTTAATGCCTTATCTAAATGGATGGAAGTAACAATAAGAAGAGATAAAGGAGAGTATTTTATTCGTTTTAAAGATGGAGGCAAAGTAGATAAACCTTTAAAGAAAATAGGTACTACTAATAAAACAGGTACAACAGTTAGATTTTTACCTGACCCTGAAATATTCTCAACAACAAACTTTTCATATACAACAATCTGTGAAAGAATGCAAGAGTCTGCTTTTCTTCTTAAAGGCTTAACTATTGAAGTTCATGATGAAGAAGACGATAGACATGCTAAGTTTTGCTATGAAACAGGGCTAGTCGCTTTCGTTGAATACTTAAACGAAGATAAAACTACTCTCCATAATGTTTTAGACTTTGAAGGAGTTAAAAATAAAATAGATGTAGAAATCGCTATGCAATATACTGATACATATCAAGAGAATATCGTATCCTTTGTTAATAATGTTAAGACTAGTGATGGTGGTACTCATGAAGTAGGATTTAAAACGGCTTTGACTCGTGTCTTTAACGACTATGCTAAAGCGAATGGTTTTATTAAAGGTAAAGAGAAAGCCCTTGAAGGTAGTGACGTTAGAGAAGGACTAACAGCAGTTATCTCTTTAAAAATACCAGAAGACTTGTTACAATTTGAAGGACAAACTAAAGGAAAGCTTGGTACTCCTCAAGCTAGGACTATAGTAGATTCTATTGTTAGTGAGAAATTACAGTTTTATTTAGAAGAGAATAAAGCCATTGCAACTGAGATAATTACTAAATCATTAAAGAGTAAAGTAGCAAGAGAAGCGGCTCGTAAGGCAAGAGAAGAAGCAAGAAAAGGTAAAAGTAAAAATCCAAAAGAAAGAGCTTTATCAGGAAAACTAACTCCTGCCCAATCTAAAGATAAGACTAAAAAAGAACTATTCTTAGTAGAGGGTGACTCTGCCGGTGGTTCTGCAAAACAAGGAAGAGATAGAAAATATCAAGCGATACTTCCTTTACGTGGTAAAGTTTTAAATACTGAGAAAGCTAAAGTAGAAGATATCTTAAAGAATGAAGAGATTAATACCATGATTTATACAATAGGAGCAGGTTATGGGGCTAACTTTGATATAAATGACTGTGAATATAATAAAGTAATTATCATGAGCGATGCTGATGAAGATGGTGGACATATTCAGTGCCTACTTCTAACATTCTTCTATCGTTATATGAAACCATTAATCGAAGATGGAAGACTTTATGTAGCACTACCGCCACTATTTAAAATACAATCTGGAAAAAATATAGACTATGCATATACCGTAGATGAGATGAAAGAAAAGTCTCGTGGTAAGAAGTGTGAAATTCAAAGATATAAAGGTCTTGGTGAAATGAATGCTGACCAGTTATGCGAGACTACTATGAAACCTGGAACAAGAACTTTAATTAGAGTTAAAATAGAAGATGCTCAACTAGCAGAAAAACGTGTCTCTGTCCTTATGGGAGATGATGTCGCTCCTCGTAAAGAGTGGATAGATGAAAATGTTGAGTTTACTTTGGAAGATGATTATAAGATATAGGAGGTTTGGATTATGAGAGAAAATACATTCGATGTACCAGCATATAAATTTTTTACTGTAAAAATTAATGATGGTAGGTTATTTCATACATTCACTGATTATAAGACTGTACTTAATAAAAATAATATAAAAAAGAATGATATTTTATTAATTCCTTTTGAAAATATAGATGGTTTAAAAGTAGAAGAAGTACGAGAATTGCTAGGGACAAAAGAATTATTTCTTTTGGGAACAACGTATTATAAGGCTGCTAATTTTATAGAAAGGTCTGAAAAAATAAGTCAGCCTGCTACTATTTGTAATTTTAAGGGAGTTTACTTTGAAGATACATTTCTTAATGAGAATTGTAAGAAGACTATTGATAAACTCTATGAAGAACATATGGAAGAAGCTTATTTAACAAGTAATGAAAATACTAAAAGAATGTATAGATGCTTTTTTGAAAGATATCAAGATGGTAGTTATGAGAAGACTAAAGAAAGAATTAAACGATTAGAGATGAGAAAGTAGTGATAAAATGGCTAAGAAAACAGAAACTAAAGAAGTATTAGAACGTATTTGGGATTATACTCTTGAAGATATAATGGGAGAGCGTTTTGGAAGTTATTCTAAATACATAATTCAAGAACGTGCTATCCCTGATGCAAGAGATGGATTAAAACCTGTACAAAGAAGAATCCTTTATTCTATGTATAAAGAGAAAAATACTTATGATAAGGGATATCGTAAGAGTGCCAAGACAGTTGGAGATGTTATCGGTAATTACCATCCTCATGGTGATTCATCTATTTATGATGCCATGGTTCGTATGAGTCAGTCATGGAAGACTAGACTTCCTTATATTGATATGCATGGTAATAATGGTTCTATCGATGGAGATAGTCCCGCTGCCTATCGTTATACAGAAGCACGTCTATCTAAAATTGCTAATGAAATGTTACGTGATATTAATAAAGATACTGTAGAAATGGCTCCTAACTTTGATGATACAACTCTTGAACCTACAGTACTTCCTGCAAGATTTCCTGCTTTATTAGTATACGGTGCCATGGGTATATCAGCAGGATATGCTACTAATATTCCTCCTCATAACTTAGGAGAAGTAATAGATGCTACCATTCATAGAATTGATAATCCTAATTGTGGTTTAGATACCTTAATGAAATATGTTAAGGGACCAGACTTTCCTACTGGAGGTATTGTTGAAGGTATTAAAGGAATAAGAGATGCTTATGAAACAGGTAAGGGGAGAGTTATTATTAGAAGTAAATATGCTTTTGAAGGGAACTCTTTAGTAATTACAGAGATACCTTTTGAAGTTAATAAAGCTCTTCTTGTTAAGAAGATAGATGATATTCGTCTTGATAAAAAAATAGATGGTATTGTTGAAGTTAGAGATGAGTCTGCTGAAGATGTTAGAATTGTTGTTGATTTAAAGAAGAGTGCTAATAGAGAATTAATAGTTAATTACTTATTAAAAAATACTGATTTACAAATTAGTTATAACTTTAATATGATTGCCATTGTTAAAAAGCGTCCTCGTTTACTTGGTTTAAAAGGAGCTTTAGATGCCTTTATTGACCATCAAAAAGAAGTTATTACTCGTCGTAGTCAGTTTGATTTAGACCATGCTAAGAGTGAATTACATATCGTTGAAGGACTTATTAAATGTCTATCTATCTTAGATGAAGTAATTCGTGTTATTAGAGCAAGTAAGAATAAAGCTGATGCTAAAGAGAATTTAGTTAAAGAGTTTGATTTTAGTATGGCTCAAGCAGAAGCGATAGTAACATTACAACTATATCGCCTAACTAATACTGATGTTGTAGAACTAGAAGAAAGAATGGCTACTTTAAGAAAAATAATAGAAGGGTTAACGGCAATTTTAGGAAATGAAGAAGTCTTAAAGAAAGTTATGAAAGATGAATTACGTAAAGTAAGAAATGAATATGCACTACCTCGTCTTACAGAAATAAAAGATGAAATAACAGAAATAAAAATAGATACGACTGTAATGATACCTAAAGAAGATGTTATTGTAACATTAAGTAAAGATGGCTACATTAAAAGAACTAGTCTAAAAAGTTATAGTGCAAGTAAAGATGAAGAGACTACTTTAAAAGAAAATGATTATTTAATAGGTATGTATGAAGCATCAACTTTAGATACTTTACTAGTCTTTACTAATCAAGGTAACTTCTTATTTATACCGGTTCATACTATCTATGATTTAAAATGGAAAGAACTTGGTAAACACGTTAGTAATCTAGTACCTTTAGGAGAAGGAGAAGAGGTCATATCTAGTTTACTTGTTAAAGATTTTAAGAAAGATGTTAATGTCATAATCTCTACTGCAAATGGTATGATTAAAAGAACAAGTCTTGCTGACTTTAAGATAACTAGAATAACTAAGCCTAGTAGTTGTATTAAACTAAAAGATGGTGATACTGTTGTTGATGTAATGCTAGATACTTTTCCTGATATCTTTATTGCCACATCACTTGGTTATGGCCTATGGTTTTCTAAAGAAGAAATACCTATTGTTGGTATAAAAGCTAGTGGTGTTAAAGCGATTAACTTAAAAGATGATACCGTTGTTAGTACTATTAACTTTGATGAAGAGAATAGTGACTATCTTGCAATTCTTACTGATAAAGGTACTGGTAAAAGAGTTAAGTTAAAAGACTTTGAAAAGAGTAGTAGGGCAAGACGTGGCTTAATGACTATAAGAGATGTTAAGACTAATCCATATCATGTTATTAAGGCCTTAATGCCTACTAATAAAGACCATATAGGACTTAAAAATGGTGATATTACATTAATAAAACCAACAGAACTACCTATTACTGATAGATATTCTACAGGTAGTACTATTAATAAAAAAGGACTTACTAATGCCTTCCTTTATAAGACATTAGAAAAGCCTAATGAAAAAGAAGATACTACTCCTAAGAAAGACCAAGTATCTCTTGAAGATATTGATAAAAGATTAATGACAATAGACGACTTTTTGAAATAAGTCGTCTTTTTTTGCATATTATTTATTAGGTGATGTTTATGTCTAAAGAAAGTTTTAAAGCATTTATTAAAAAAAGACCAGAGTTAGCTCAAGCTGTCTTTAATAATAAAACTACTTTTCAAAAGTTATATGAAGCCTATGATATGTATGGAGAAGATAGTAATGTCTTCGATGAATTATTAACACCAAAAAAAGAAGTAAAAGAGAGTCCTTCTACTTCATTTAAAGAAATAACAAATTTATTTAGAAATATTGACTTAGATACCGTTCAAAAAAGTGTTAATGGGTTGCAGAAAGCTGTAAGCCTAATTAGTGAAATAGTTCCTAAAAATAATGACGAATATATACCCAATTATGAAGAGCGACCAATTAATAAATATTATGAGGACTAATGCAAGTAGAAACAAGATTAAAGATTAAGAGTAATCCTAATCTTTATAGATATCTAAGAGAAAATTCTTATTGGTATAAATATCTTAATAGAAGTCCAATATTTCTAAAACAACTAGAAGAAGAAATGAAAGAAAAATATCGCTTAAGACCAAGCGATAAAATAGAAAATATTTCTAATAGTCTAAACTTAATAAAATCATTTTTGGAAGTTATGAGATAGTTTTAACTATTTCTTTTTGTTTTCTCATCTCTTTCTGCAATACTTTTCTTTACATAAGATAATGACTTAGTACATTCTCTTGTATCTACATTTTGTTCACTTTCTTGATAAACACTTAATACTTTATCAATTTCAAAATCTTTTAATAACATAAGAATGCTATCTAAATATACTTTACCTGCTTTTAAATACTCTAAATCATTTTCTGTTAAATCTTTATCTTTGTAAGTTAACATAGAAACTGCTTCGGATGCAAATTGAATAGAGAAATTTCTTTCTTTAATATCTGTTTTATGATTTATTATATATTTTTCATAGCCATTAAATCTCTGTGCTAAAATAATTGCACTATCTTTAGTTAAGTTGCATCTTAAGACTTCATCATAAATATCTTTATATAAAAATAAATATACATCAGTTATATAATCTATTAAATGTTTATCTATATTTTTAGATTCATTTAATAAAGTAAGAAAAAGTTCTACATGGTCAAGTGCTAACATCTTATTCGCTTTTAATCCTGAGCCATAAATTTTATTATAAAAATTATAATCTAAGTAAATTCCTAAACCTCTACTTCTAGTATTATAATTATTTAAGAAACTTATATCATCAGTCGCTCTATCAAGAAGTTGTATTGTTAACCTATTAGCAGCTAAATCAAAGTCAATACCATTTATTATTTTAGCATCAAGTGTACCATCGCCTTCATTATATATAGTCCATATTCTATTAAGAAACTTAAATGCTAAAGTAGGACTAATACTTTTTAATTTATCATCTATAACACTATCAATAAGTTCTAATTTATCGTCATCTATTTTAGTATTAAAAAAAACTTCTTCATATCTACGATTAAATATTAATAAATCCTCAAGTAGAGTAAGTTCTTCATTACTAAAACCTCTCTTATATTTAATACTATTAAATGCTATCTTATCATTTCTATCTCTTAAACTTTTCATTCATTATTCCCCCAATTAACTTTATTATATATTTTATTTATGTAAAAGAAAAGGAAAATGTGATATATTATTAAAGAAAGAGGGAAGAGTATGGACTATAATTTAATTTATCAGGAGTTATTATTAGATATAAAAAACTCTAATCTAGCTTTTAATATAAGAAAATCTTTAAATGATATTTATAATGATAAAGACTTAATTAGTCTAATTAATAAATATAGAGAAACAGAGGATGAAACCATAAAAAAAGAAATCTATAATAATGAAAAATTTATGAGATATAAACGATTAGAGAATGAGACTAATCTCTTAATAATGAAATTAAATAAGATATTTAAAGAAATAGGTGAAAGAGATGAGAATAATTAGTGGTAAATATAAGGGTAGAGTCTTAAAAGGTTATACTTTAAAAGGCACTAGACCTACTATGGATAGAGTTAAAGAATCTTTATTTGCAACTATTAATGATTACCTAGATAATAGTATTTGTCTAGACCTTTTCGCAGGAAGTGGTAATCTTGGTATAGAAGCTTTAAGTATGGGAGCAAGGGAAGTAGTATTTGTAGATAAAGAGTATATGGCTAGTAAGACTATTAAAAGCAATTTAGATATGTTAGGGACTAATATAAATGCAACTATTCTTACTATGGACTATTTAAAAGCCTTAGATAAGCTTTATCCTAAACAGTTTGATATTATTTTTTTAGACCCGCCTTATAAAACAGATTATTTAAGTAAAGCTTTAAAGAAAATAAGTGAGTTAAATTTATTAAAGGGGATAGTAGTCTTAGAAAGTGATAGTTTAGAAAAGCTAGACTTTAGTGATTATTATGAAGAGATTAAGACTAAGAAGTATGGTGATAAATATATTAGAATACTAAAAAAGAAAGACTAGTCATCTTTCTTTATTTTAAAATAAAACGTTGTTCCTTTATTCTTAGTAGATTTTACTCCATATTCATAGTTATGTAATAAAAGTATATTTTTAACAATAGATAGACCTAATCCAGTACCATAAACATAGCGTTTATGATTTTTCTTACTACGATAATATCTATCAAAGATATGGTCTATTTCTTTTTTATCAATACCTTTACCACTATCTATTACCATAATAGTATAATCTTTCTCATCTTCAACTACTTTAATAATAACTTTCTTATCACTTCCTGTATAGTTTAAAGCATTATTAAGTAAATTATATATTACTTGTTCAAGCTTCTTTTTATCGGCATTAATCATTAATTTATCTATATTATCATGAATAAACTCTATACTGTAACCATCTTTAATAACATAGATATTATGTTGTTTAACTATTCTTTTTATTAGTTTAATTAAATCAAAACTACTAATATCAAGCTTATCTAAATCATTCTCTACTTTAGTTAAAGCTAGGATATCATTAACTAAGTCATTAAGACGATTAACTTCTTCAATAATAATATTTAAATTACTTTTACACTTCTCTTTATCATCAATATTAATATCTAAAATTAACTCAGCATAAGCTTTAATCATCGTAAGAGGAGTCTTTAAATCATGAGAGACATTAGCCATTAAGTCTTTTTGTAATTCCTCCGTCTTAGATAACTCTTCTTTCATATCATTTAAAGCATCAGTTAAATCTATAAGTTCTTTAATATCACTACCAGAATCAAAATTAGTCTTAAGTTTTCCTTTAGAGATTAATTTAGCAGCTTTAGAAATTCTAATAATAGGATTAGATAGTCTTTTAGAGATAAAATAGGCAACAACAATACTTAGAAGTAATACAACAATACTTACAATTATTAACTGCTGTTCAATAATATTAATAGTAGAGTCAAGGGGAATTAGAGAAGTAGAGATAAATATATAAAGATTATTACTTAATCTAGTGGCATTCATTATACTTTTTTCTCTTGTAAAATTATTAACTAGATTATAAGTCTTAGTCTTTTTATTACTACTAATAAAGTTCCTCTTAATCGCTTTACTTCTTAAATTACAATTACTACTATAAGTAGAGTATAGATTATCTCCATTACTATTAGTTAGTTCAATACAAACATTTTCACTATAAGAGACTCTATCAAGTTTTTCATATAAAGAGGTATCATTTTCAGTTACTAAAATATCTTGAGCTAGATTTTTAATAGTTCTAGTCTTAGTCCATTCATAGAATGTATTTATAAAGATAACCTGGAAAAAGAAAAGAAATATTAAAATAAATAGAGAAAATATTGCTAAGTACTTAAATATTTTAGTAGCAAGACTATTTTTCATCATCAAATTTATATCCTATACCTCTAACAGTAATAATTAAGTCTCTATATCTACCTAAATTATTTCTAAGCATCTTTATATGAGTATCAACAGTTCTATCATCTCCATAAAAGTCATAACCCCAAATTTTATTTAATAGTTGTTCTCTTGATATAGCAATTCTTTTATTATTAATAAAGTATTTTAGTATCTCAAACTCTTTAGGTGTAACATTAACTTCTTTATCATCTATTCTAATAGTATGTTCTAAGAAATTAACAACTAACTTATCATAAGAATAACTATCAACATCTCCTTTAGTCCTCTTTAATATTGCTTTTACTCTAGCCATTAATTCTCTTGGAGAGAAAGGCTTACATAAATAGTCGTCAATTCCTCTATCAAAGCCTTCTAGTTTATCAACTTCATCATCTCTAGCGGAAAGAATAATAGTAGGTATCTTTTTTTCTTTAGGAATACTATTAAGTAAAGTAAAACCATCCATAATAGGCATCATAATATCTAAAATCATTAAATCAAACTTATTATTATTTAATAGTTCTAAGGCTTTAACACCAGAGGCTGCTTCCATAACATCATAACCATCTAAAGATGCATATTCTCTAATAACTTCTCTAATATTTTTCTCATCATCGACAATTAGAATCTTTACTTTCTGCAAAGTCATCACCTCTTTGGCATATATTATATCATAAGTAAAAGGTGATTAAATGAAAAAAATTAAAAGTATAGTTAATAATATAAAGTTTAATAGTACAGTCTTAGGACTAATAAGTGGAGCTTATACAGTTAATACTTTGTATAATGTAAGTATAGTAGAAAATGGTATTTCTCTTAATAATAAGGAAGAATTCTATGCAACTAGTCTTATATATGGAGTCTTAATGGCAAGATTTATTTATGCTAATCATAAAGAGGGGAAGAAGTTAGAAAATGATAAAGTTAAGATAATAAAATGAAACTCAAATCTTTCTACATAGACACTAAAGAAGAATCTCATTTCGCAAAAAGCATTTTTTTTCGATTTTGCGAAGTGAGCTTTGCTTGATATTTACAAAAAGTACCTTTTATGCTATAATATGCAGTACAAAGGAGGGAAATATTGTAATATGATGAACGATTCTAAAACTAAAACAACAATCATACCTAAACTAAAATCTAATATTAATAATCTTAAATTTTCTAATGCAGCCTGGGGGTTCTTTAGTGGAGCGATGACCATTAATATTCTTAATTCATTTGAAGATATATCAGTAGAATATACAACTGGTTTAGTACTTTTGACCTTAGCTGGTACTGCTTATTATTATCATAGAAATAAAACGAAAAGTGAAGAAGTGCAAAAAAATATAAATGAACTTACAAGCATCACAGATACTGTAGAAAAGGAAGATTCAAAAAAATATAGAAAAGTTAATAATTTTAGAGAGTTATAATTGCTCTCTATTTTTTTAGACTTGTTTTAACTTGATATAAGTTATAGAAGGTTGTAAATATTACATTTAGACCAGTTGAAAAAATAAGACCCCACATACCTATTTTTAATAAAGAGAAAATAAGTAGGAAGATAGTTCTAATTAAGGTACCTATAATAGTTGCCTTAAGACCTAACTTAGTTAAGCCCATAGCATCTAAACAGGCAGATAAAGGTGCCTGTATATATTGTAAAATACAAATAGGGGCAAGAAACCTCATATAAGCGGCACCATCATGAGTATTATAAACTAAACCTAAAAAGAACTCTGGGAAAATAGCAAGAAGAAGTGAAGCAGGCACTCCTATTAAAAGAGAAATACCAATCGCTTGCTTTATTTTTTTCTTAGCATAATCATAATGCTTATTACTAGTCGCTTTTGATATAACAGGTAGCAAAGCTTGACTTATTGCCATTGTAAAGAAAGATGGTAGAAGTAAAAGAGGCATAACAAAGCCACTGATAACACCGTACTCTGTTACAATAAAGTTAGAACTGTATCCGACATAGGTTAGAGCATTAGTTAATATTATAGGCTCTAGAAAATAACCAAAAGAACCAATAAGACGACTTGCAGTTGATGGTATACTTATATTCATCGCTTCTTTTGCATATCCCTTATTAAAGGCAAGGTCCTGCTTTTTAATTGTTAAATTCTTAGGTAAGAAGAAAAATAAAACTAAAATAGATGATAATTCACTAATAATATTAGTTAAAATAACAAAAGTAACTGCCACTTCTAAGCCTTTACTAATAAAGATAGGGACTCCTATAATAATTAAAATAAGTCTTATAATATCCTCTAAGACATTAGATGTAACGTGTGGAAGCATTTGTTGTTTACCAAAGAAATAACTTCTTAAAATACTAGAAGTACTAGTTAAAGGTAATACTACACATATTGCAAGAATAGGTAAAAGAGCCCTTTTTTCATGTAAAAAGTTAAAAGCAAGAGTAGGGGCAATGACGATAACAAAAGAAATTATTATAATATTAATTATTAAGGAAATAGGAAGTAGAGAAAAAAGAAGCCTTTTATTATTTTTAGACTCTTCCGCGATAAGTTTTGATAATGCCGTAGGAATACCAAATTGACATAGACCAATTAATAAAGAAAAAGTAGGTAGGACTAACATATAAAGTCCAATACCCTCGCTTCCCATTAATCTACTCATAACTATCTTTATAATCATCCCTAAAGCCTTAGTTAAGAAACCACCAATTATTAAAATAATTGTTGATTTTATAAAAGTCTCTTTTCTCATAGACCCACCTCTAATTATAATATATGACTGTAAAACTTAAAAAATATGTAAAAATATGTTCGTAAAGTTATGTAAATCTCATCTGTAAAATTAATGTATTTTTTCTGTAAAATTTTATGTAACTACTTTTTTAATATTTAAGACTATGCTACACTTGAATTATCAATCGTAGTAAAGAGGTGTCGATTAATGGAAAATGTAATAGATTTTTTAGCAACTAAGGAGGTTTTAATAGTTCTAGCGATTATTGGACTTATTTTATTTGTGTATTTTATTCTTTGGTTTCATGAATTTATGAAGAAGCATGAAGAGAAAAAGAAGTTACAAAATAATACAATGCAACTTAATAAGTTAGTAGAAGAAGTCGCTAAAGCTAGAAAAGAAGAAGCATCTAATGTAACTCCTATTACTAAAGAAGAACCTAAAAAAGAAGAGGTTAAAGAAGAAAAGGTAGAAGTTCCTCTAGTTAATAACACTACTGTAGTTACACCTACTGTTGTTCCAGAAGTAAAGGAAGAAAAAGTAGAAATAAAAGAACCTACTCCTGATGTTGTTATTGAAAATGTTGCCTCTAGTCCTATAGAAGTAGAACCAGTAGTTGTAAGTGTTAAAGAAAATCCTGTTAATACAAATGATAGTATTATGCTAAATGATAAGTTTGAAGAAAAGGTAGAAGTAGTAGAACCTACTGTTATTACCCCAGTTGAAAGTCCTAAGAATGAACAAGAGGTAATTAAATATAAAGATGAAGTTTATACAGAAAGTGAAGCGAAAGCAGAACTTGAAAGAATTACTGAAGAGTTAAAGAAACTTGAAAATGAAGATAAGGAAGAAAATATTGAACTTACTAAGTTTGAAACAGAACAAGAAGAAAATGCTATTATTAGTTTAGATGAACTAATCGCTAAAGGTAAAACAATTACAGAACAAAATGAAGTTACACAGTATCAAGATGATGGTAATGAACCTATAAGTATTCAAGAGCTAGAAGAAAGATATAGAAAAGAAAAAGAACAAGTAGAAGTATTAGAAGTAGAAGAAGAACCTAAGACTGAAAAACCAAAACTTTCTATTGATGACTTCTTAAGTGCTAAAGAAAAAGTACCAAGTATAAATGAAGCTTACACTGAAAAGAAAAGTACATATCATCCCAGTCCTATTATTAGTCCTATCTATGGTATTGAAGAAGAACCAGTTAAGAAGAACACGACATTAGAACTTGAGAATACTGCTAATTATGAAAAGTTTGATGAAGAGATTAGAAAGACTAATGAATTTTTATCTAAGTTAAAAGAGTTACAACAGAAGTTAGATTAAAAAAATAAAAAAGTATGAATTTTGTAAATTGGCCTTAAATTTGGGGTCGATTTTTAATTTTCTCTAGAGGAATTTACTAAATTGAAGCTCGTTTTTCCTTGAATTTTAAAAATTGTCTCTTTGCATTAATTATCTCCTTATGTTAGAGTGTATTTACTAAAACGAAAGGAGGTAATTATTATTAATGCTTTAGTAGAAAAAGAAGATATAGAAGTAGAAAATATGATATATGAGATTAGAGGAAAACAAGTAATGTTAGTCAGTGACATCGCTAAAATTTATAATACTGAGACAAAGATAGTTAATCAGACAATTAAAAGAAATATAGAGCGATTTCCAGAAGATTTTTGTTTTCAATTAACAGATTTAGAGTGGGCAAGTTTGAGGTCACAAATTGTGACCTCAAAAAATAATAGTAATAAAATAACTCGTGGTGGTATTAGATATTTGCCTTATGTCTTAACAGAACATGGTATTATAATGCTATCTGGACTTTTAAACAGTGATATTGCAATAGAAATGAATATTAGAATTATTAATGCATTTGTAAAAATGAGAAAATATATTTCAAGTGATTTAATGGAACATAGAAAAATGTTAATTAATCATGAAAATAGACTTACTTTAATAGAAAATACCTTTGATAATTTTAAAGAAAAAAATAATCATTTATTTTTTGAGGGCCAGATTTATGATGCTTATTCTCTTATGCTAAACATATTTGATAAATCTAAAGAAAGTATCATTATAATAGATAATTATATTGATAAGAATATATTAGATATATTATCTAAGACTAATAAGCAAGTAACTTTAATTACTAATAAATATAACAATAAAGATTATGATAAGTACAAAAAACAATATAATAATGTAACATTAGTAATTGATAATTCTTTTCATGATAGATTTATTATTTTAGATAAGAAAGTTTTATATCACTCTGGAGCAAGTTTTAAAGATTTAGGTAAGAATTGTTTTTCTATTACTAAGATAGATGATAAAGAAATATTAGATAATTTGTTAAGTAAGTTAAAGTAATAAAAAATTTACTTGCTAAGTAACTTATAATTGTGATAAGATTGATTTAACAATAGAAAGGAAGTATTGATATGCAGGGTAAAATAATTCGTCATTTTTCTAAAACACCATGTTTACAATATGTTACCTGGGGGGGGGTGCTTAAATTACCAGAATGGTAGTTTAAATAATACTTTCTTTCATTATGGCTTAAAAGAATAGAGGATAATTCTATTCTTTTTTGTGTGTAATAATGGAAGGAGTAAGAACATGAAAAAATTATTGTTAGAGACAAGTTTTAGTAAGATATATATGATAGTAATGATTATAATAACTCTATTAATAT
The DNA here is from genome assembly GCA_018712385.1 of Candidatus Onthousia excrementipullorum. Classification (GTDB taxonomy): domain Bacteria; phylum Bacillota_I; class Bacilli_A; order RF39; family UBA660; genus Onthousia; species Onthousia excrementipullorum. The sequence continues at coordinate 14,453 of DVHC01000021.1, forward strand.
TAGGAGGATACTTTTCATATGCAATGTTTACAGTATCAAAAGAAAAGAGTAATGCTATTAGTATAGTAACAGGTAATTTAACTTATGAGTTATTAGTAGATGGAGAAGAAGAAAATACCTTAACAGTACCATCTAATACAGTAAAAGACTTTACCATTACCTTAAGTAATCCCAATAATAGAACAGCAAGATTTAATTTCTATTATGTAGGTTCTTTAGCATCTAATACTAAAGTAGGTTACATAGTAG
>DVHC01000022.1 GCA_018712385.1 Candidatus Onthousia excrementipullorum
TACTAATATCTAGAATTTGTGGTAACATATACATATGAAAGAACTCCTTTATTTTATTGTTATTTATAGGTATATTATACCACGAGTTCTTTCATCTTTTTTATTTTCCGATAAATTTAGACTCCGTCAATAACTAGCTTTACTAGCATTAAATGTAATTTTGGTATATACTAAATATATGAGGAGTAAGACTATGAAATATTTACCAGATATTTATAAGAAAAATATCTTTGATATTAATTATGATAAGTTAAAGAAAAAAGATATTAAATGTTTAATCTTTGATTTAGATAATACTCTAGCTTTCATCGATTCTACTAAAGTAGAAGATAAAGTTAAAGAGTTAATTACTAAATTAAAGAAAGACTTTTTAGTAATTATAGTGTCTAATAGTCCTAAAAAAAGGGTATCTACCTTTGGTGAAGACTTAGGAGTAGATTACTATCCCTTTGCTTTAAAACCTACTGTTAGGACACTTAAAAAAATTAAATCTAAATATAATTTAGAGTCTAAATCTATCGCTATCATAGGGGACCAATTTATGACAGATATGGGTTATGGTTATAAAGGTCATATTACTAAGATATTTGTAGACCCTTTAGCAGTTAAAGATTTAAAGATTACTAATATTAATAGATATTTAGAAGAGAAGATTATGAATAAATATAGTAAGAATAATCTTTTCAAGAAAGGAAAGTATTATGAATAGTGAGAAGTATTGTCTTGGATGTGGAGTTAAACTTCAAGATGAGAATATCTTAGGGGAAGGTTATACTACTAGTTTAGATAAAGATTATTGTCAAAGATGTTTTAGAATTAAAAACTATGGAGAGTATCAAATAGTTACTAAGAGTAATGATGAGTATATAGAGATACTTAAAAGTGTAGGAGAGACTAAAGATTTAGTTTTATATATTGCAGATTTACTTAATATAGAAGAAGATATCAATAAGATTAGAGAGATTATTCCTAATAAGATGATATTAGTCTTAAATAAAAGAGATGTCCTACCTAAATCAGTTAATGATGATAAACTAATAGATTATTTTAAAGATAATGATATCTTTGATAAAGTAGTAGTTATAAGTAGTGAGAAAAACTATAATATAGATTATTTATTAAAGCAGATAAAACTATATCAGACTACTAATAATGTCTATGTAGTGGGACATACTAATGCCGGAAAGAGTACTTTGATAAATAAATTATTAAGAAACTATTCTACTAGTGATAGAGAACTTACTATATCACCACTTCCTTCTACTACCTTAAATACAGTAGAAATAGAGATAAATGAGTATTTAACACTAATAGATACACCTGGGCTTGTAGATAGTAGTAGTATAGTTAATTATATTAGTGATGAAGAGTTTAAGAAGATAAGTCCTAGAAAAGAGATTAAACCTAAGACTTTTCAGTTAAGAAAAGGACAGAGTGTAATAGTAGATAACTTCTTTAGAATTGATTATGTAGAAGGAGAAAGAAATAGTTTTACTTTCTATATGTCTAATGATTTAAAGATTAGAAGAATATCTAGTAAGCATGAAGATTTAAAAGACTTACAGAAAAGAACATATGAAATGGGATATGATGAAGACATATGTGTTAATGGGTTAGGCTTTATTAAGATGGTTAATAAAGGAACTGTTGATATATATTTAGATTCTAAAGTAAGTACTTATAAAAGAAGTAATTTAATATAATTGATATTTTGTAATATTTATAGTAAAATTTAAGTAAGGAGAGATATTTATATGAATAGTGAATTTATAAATGATGTAGAAAATAAAATGAAAGGAGCTCTTGCTAACTTAGAAAAACGATTTACAACAGTTAGAGCAGGACGTGCTAACCCTTCTAGTTTAGATGGTGTTGTTGTTGATTATTATGGTTCTATGACTCCATTAAAGAGTCTTGCAACTATCTCAGTACCAGAGGCAACTCAGTTATTAATTAAACCTTTTGATAGAGGTTGTTTAGGTAATATAGAGAAAGCTATTATTGCCGCTAATCTTGGTTATAATCCATCTAATGATGGAGAGACTATTAGAATAGTTATACCTGCCTTAACAGAAGAGCGGCGTAAAGAACTTACTAAACAAGTTAAAGCCATGGCTGAGGAAGCTAAAGTATCTATTAGAAATATTAGACATGAAGCTAATGAAAAGATAGAGAAGATGGAACTTCCAGAAGATGAAGAAAAAGGTATGATGAAAGATGTTCAAGACCTTGTTAATGACTATAATAAAGATATAGATAATATCTATAAAGATAAAGAAAAAGAATTAATGACTGTATAGTAGTGTTTAGCACTACTTTTAATTTTCTAGGAGGAGTTATGATTTTAGAAATAGAAGTAGAGAACCTTTTCTCATTTAAAGATAAAATTACTTTTGATATGAATAGTAATATTGTTAATATAAATGGAGGCTTTAATAGTGGTAAAACTAATTTATTAAAAATACTTAATGCTGTTAGTTTGATGATAAGAGGTAGTGATAATTACTTAAATACATATATCTATAATGATAAGCCTAGTAGTTATAAAATAACTTTTCTTAAAAGTAATACTAAATATGTCTATGGCTTTACTCTTGATAAAAAACAGGTAAGTAGAGAGTATTTATACTATTATGATGATAAAGAAGAGAATATTATCTTTGAAAGAGTAAATAAAGCTTATACATTTAATGATAGTAAGTTAAAGAATATATCTAAGATGGTTTTAGATAATAGACTTTTTTTAAGTTATTCTAAAGATGAATTAAATGATGTTTATACCTTCTTAACATCAACTATAGGTATTTGTCTAGATATAAGAACTTTAATTGAACCTGCATTTAATTTGTATAGTAGAGATATTAATGATAAATTAAAGCCTTATGTCTTAGAGTTCTATAAAAATATTAATGTTAATATTATAGATTATAATGTTAAAAGTATTATGTTAGGAAAAGGCCTTGGTTATACTACTAAATTTAAGCATAATATAGATAATAAAAACTATATAATAGATTATGGAGATGAATCTCTTAGTAATAGATTAGTCTTTGCTATTATACCTTTTATATTAAAGACTCTTAAAGAAAATAAAGTCTTGATAATCGATGATTTAGATAGTTTTTTAGATAATAGAATAATTAAAGAGATTATAAATATACTTAAAGATAGTAAAGGCCAATTTATATTTAGTAGTCATCTTGGTAATGATTATGATGTAAAAACTATTTCTTTACTTTAGACCTACTTTAGTATATAATATGTCTTGTTAGAAAGAGGGGGAATATATGATTATTAATAAAGAAAAGTTTGATTATCCTTTAGAAATAATGAGAGATAGAATGAAGTTTATTGATAAAGAGACAAGTGAAAATGGCGATCTTTCCATTAATAGTTATAACTTATTATTAAAACAAATAGGTGTAGATATTTATGATAGTATTAATAATTTAAAAGAATGGAATAGTTTTACTATTAAAGGTTCTTTATATGTAAGAAAGACTTTAGGTATTTTTATACCTAGAAAAAAAGAGCTTAGAAGAATGATATCATTAGGACTAGATAGTGGAGAAATTGCCTTTGATAATTATAAAAGAGTTTTAGAGGGGCTAGACATCACTGATGATACAAGAAGTCTTAGCGATTTAAAGATTTTAATAGAACAATTATATAATGCTGAAGTATATACTGATAATTATGATGATTATATGAATAATTTGATGGCAAGAAATTTAACTAACTATTTAGAAGGAGATTATAACTATAACTATTTAGTAGAAATGGAAGAAAGAAGAGATAAAGTTTTAGAGTTAGAAAAGAAGTATTCTATATATAAAAAATAAAATTTTTCTTGAATTTTCTACCTTTTTCTGTTATTATATAGCAAAAAATACAAAATAAATGTATTTTTTTAAATTTAAGTGATATAATTAATTATAGAATGGAGGTTAGAAATGAAATTATTAAGAGTGGTTGCAAATAACTTTAAGTTGTGTGAAGATAATTTTACTATTGATTTTATACCTAAAGCCAATAAAACAGCTGATGACAAAGAATTTGAACTTCATGAAATAAGTGATAATTTATATACTTTTACAACAGTTGGTATAATTGGTAAAAATGCATCAGGTAAAACAATGACAGTGGAGTTACTATCTGTTATCTATGATATATTTTCTAATTTTAGAATAAAAAATTCAATTGATATTTTTAAATATATTAATAAACCTGTTGATATAGATATATATTTTTTCCATGATAGTTATTTGTATAGATATGTTACAACTTTATATAAGAATTCTCTTGATGATACAACAGTTTTATTTAAAAATCAAAGACTATATAAAAGAGAATATCAAAAGACTTATGGATGTAATATTAGTAAATTATTTGATTATGAAAAATATCAAGAAGTAATTAACAATACTGATTTACCAGAAGATACTTCAATAATCTATACAATACTAAAAAATATTACTATTAGAGGCATATATTGTCCAAGTGAAGATTTTATATATCGCAATTATGTTGGCGCTTTTAATCTTTATAAATTATTAGATAATAATTTAGATATTATATCATCTATTTTAAAAATGTTTGATGAACATCTTGAAAATATTGAAATGATTGATGAGACAAAATTTAAAATAGTTTATTCTAATAAAAAAACAAGAGAAGTTTCTGTTAAAGAGTTATATGATATTTTATCAAGTGGAACTACTAAAGGCTTCTGTTTATTTACATTTGTTGTTTTTTCACTTAAAAGTGGGTGTGACCTTATAATTGATGAAATAGAAAATCATTTTCATAAAACTCTTGTTGAAAATTTAGTTAATTTATATAAGGATAAGTCTGTAAATAAAAAGAATGCAACTTTAATATTTACTACTCATTACTGTGAACTTTTAGATTTATTTAATAGAAGTGATAATATTTATATTAGTAAGTATGATAATAAAGTTATATTAGAAAATATGTATGAAAATTATAAATTTAGACCCGAGCTATCAAAAAGTAATAAATTTTATGCTAATGCTTTTAATACAGATGTTAATTATGAATCTTTAATGAATTTTAAGAAGGAATTAATGTAGATGAAATATTTAGTTATGTGTGAAGGCAGTAATGAAGAGACATTAATAAATTTATTACTTGATAATGATAAATTAAAAATTTCAAGAGACGACTTAATAGGAAGAAGACCATATAATGTAAGGCAACTTAAAAATCCAGTAATTAAAACTGAATTAAAACATTATAACAATTCTGTTATTATTTATAGAGTTGGCGATACACAAAAAGACGTATTAGTAATACCTAAAGATTTAAAGAATATAGTTTTAAGAAAGAATATTTTTAAGTTTTGTACCAAACCAGAAATGGAAATATTGCTTATAATAAATGAAAATTTAATAAATGAATTTAACAAAAGTAAAGAAAGCCCTAAGGAATTTGCTAAAAGGAATATTATATATAATGGTATGAGATATGATCAGTCTAACAGTTTTTTAGAAAGTTATTATGGTGGTAAAAAAATAAATAAACTTGTCGATAGTATTAAAAAATATAAGCATATGAAGAAACATGATAAAGAGGAGTTGTATCTTGCAGATTTATTAAAATAAATTTTCTATTTACAATTAACTTTCAAATATGATATAGTAATTCATGAAATGACTATGATTAAGAAGTAGTAGTAAACGATGTCTTTAAAGAGAGTCTATGGTTGGTGGAAATAGATAAGAATAGTTTATGAATTCATCTTAGGAGTTCCTATAACAAAATTATAGGCGTTTATCGCGTTAAGATTAATGAGATAGTTATAATAACTATAAATTAAGGTGGTACAGAGTATACTTCTTGTAGACTCCCTTAAGTTATAGTTATTTTTTATTATAATAAAGGAGATGGGTGTAATGAATATAGAAGATATTAAAAAAGAAATAGAGAAAGATTTAAGTAGTGTTAAAGACTTAAAGAGTCTTAATGAACTACACATTAAATATTTAAGTAAGAAAGGTATTATTACAGAACTTAATAGTAAGATTAAAGATGTTCCTAATGATAAGAAAAAAGAGTTTGGTATGAGTGTTAATTCTTTAAGGACTTACTTTAATGAAAAGTATAATGCCCTAAAAGATAAGTTTGAGACTGATGAATTAAATAAAAAACTAGAAAGTGAATCTATTGATATTAGTTTACCTAGTACAAAGGTGAGTATAGGTTCTCCTAATATTTTAGAGAAATTAATAGAAGAAGTAGAAGATATCTTTATGTCTATGGGTTATGATGTTGTCGATGGACCAGAAGTAGAGGAAGATAAATATAACTTTGAAATGTTAAATATACCTAAAGGACATCCTGCAAGAGATGCTCAAGATACATTTTATATTGAAGGAGAAGAGATACTACTTAGAAGTCAAACATCACCTGTTCAAGTTAGAACGATGTTAAAAGCAGAAGGTAAGAAGCCAGTTCGAGTTATTTGTCCTGGTAAGACTTATAGAAGAGATGATGATGATGCTACTCACTCTCATCAATTTATGCAAATAGAAGGATTACTTGTCGATAAAGATATTTCTCTATCAGACTTAAAAGGTACTTTTGAAGTTGTTTTTAAGAAGTTATTTGGGGAAGATGTTGAAGTTAGATTAAGACCAAGTTATTATCCATTTACAGAGCCTTCTGTTGAAGCAGATATTAGTTGTTTTAATTGTAAAGGAAAAGGCTGCAATATTTGTAAACATACAGGTTGGATTACCATTGTAGGAGCAGGTATGGTTCATCCAGATGTTCTTAGAATGGGAGGCTTTGATCCTAGTGTTTGGTCAGGTTTTGCTTTTGGTTTTGGAGCAGAACGTGTTGCAATGCTTAAGTATGGTATTAATGATATTAGAGTTTTCTATAATACTGATTTAAGAGAAGTTAATAATTTTGATAGAGGGGAGTTAGATAACAATGATTAATTTAGAGTGGGTAAAAGATTATATAGATATATCTGACCAAGATTTAGAAAAGTTAGCAGTTAAGATTACAGAAGCTGGTATTAATGTTGAGAAAGTTATTACTAATAAGATAGATAATTTAGTTATTGGAGAAGTTAAATCTTGTGTAGACCATCCTGATAGTGACCATTTACATTTATGTATGGTTGATGTAGGAAAAGACGAATTACAACAAATAGTCTGTGGGGCTCCTAATGTTCGTGAAGGACTTAAAGTAATAGTAGCCTTACCAGGAGCAGTGCTTCCAGGTGACTTTGCTATTAAAGCCAGTAAAATTAGAGGAGTAGAGTCTAATGGTATGATTTGTGCTTTATATGAACTTGGTCTTGAAGAGAAAAATGATGAGACATATGCTAAAGGTATTGAAGAGTTAAAAGACAATGCCCCTGTAGGAAAAGACCCTCTTGTTTATTTAGGACTTGAAGATACATTATATGAGTTAGATATTCATAAACATCGTAATAATGATTGTTACTATCATATCGGTTTTGCTTATGAAATCTCTGCAATATTAAATAGAAAAGTAACACTACCAGATTTATCTTATAGCGAAGATAAAGATAATATTAATAATCATTTTAAACTTGAAGTAGAAACTACTAAGTGTCCTTATTACTTAGCGAAAATGGTTACTAATGTAGAAATTAAAGAGTCACCTGACTTTATTAAAAGAAGATTACTTTCTGTTGGTATGAGACCAATAAATAACGTTGTAGATATTTCTAATTATGTTATGTTAGAGTTTGGTCAACCACTTCACTTCTTTGATAAAGATACTTTAGGTGATAAAATCTTAGTTAGAGATGCAAAAGAAGGAGAAGAGATTACTACTTTAGATGATAAAGAAAGAATTTTAAGAAATAGTGATATCATTATTACTGATGGAGAAAAACCTGTTTGTATCGCTGGTGTTATGGGAGGTGCTAATACAGAAGTTGAGCCTACTACTAAAAATATCTTGATAGAAGCAGCTATCTTTGACCCTGTTAGTATTAGATATACGGCATCTCACTTAGACCTTAGAAGTGAAGCTAGTATAAGATATGGTAAAGGACTTAGTTATGAATATACTAATTATGCTCTTGATAGAGCCTGTCATTTACTAGAAAAATATGCTAATGCTACTGTTTTATCTGGTATTGTTAAACACGATAAAATAGATAAAACTCCTAAAGTAGTAGAGTTCTATCCCATAGATGTAGATAAAATGCTAGGAATTAAAATAGATGAAGATATTATGAAACATGAACTTGAAAGATTAGACTTTCCTTATACCATTAAAGATGGTAAGTTTAGGGTAACTATTCCTAGTAGAAGACTTGATATTGAATCTAATGTTAATGATATAGCAGAAGAGATTGGTAGACTTTATGGTTATCAAAATATTAAAGGAACTCTTCCTAAAATAGAAGTGAAAAAAGGAGAGTATATAGGTGATGTTAAGTATCGTAAAGTTATTTCTAAAAGACTTAGAAGTTTAGGACTTAATGAAGTTAAGACTTATACTTTAGTATCACCATCTATGGCTGCTAGCTTTGATTATGAAGAAAAAGAGAGAATTACTTTACCTAATCCTATGAGTATCGATAAGAGTGTTATTAGAACAAGTTTAATACCATCTCTATTAAATACTTATAACTATAATAAAGCTCGTAAGGTAGAAGATATAAATATCTACGAGATTGCTAAAACTTATGATAAATCATATAATGAAGAGTCTAAGATAGCATTTCTTATGAAAGGTAACTATGTTACTAATCCTTGGAAAGGTTCAATGAAAGTAGATTTTTACTTGATGAAAGGAATTGTTGAAAGTATTCTTGATTACTTAGGTTTTAAAAACCGGTATAGCTTCGTTAAGAGTAATGTTAAAGACTTACATCCAGGAGTATCTGCAGATATTCTTCTTGACCGTAAAAGAATTGGTATTATGGGTAGAGTCCATCCTAAAACTTGTAAAGATGAAGTGTATGTTTGTGAGTTATCTTTAAATGCTTTAATGACGAAAGTTAAGCCTTTAAAATATAAAGAAGCTTCAAAGTACCCAACAATAGTTAAAGACGTTGCCTTCATTGTACCTAAGTCTATGTCATCAAGTGAAGTAGAGACAGTTATTAAGAAAGCAGGAGGCAGACTACTTAGTGAAATAAATGTCTTTGATGTTTATGAAAAACTTGATAATGATAAGAAGTCTATCGCTTATAACTTAACATTTATGGATAGTAATAGAACTTTAACAGATGAAGAAGTAATGAATGTCTTTGATAATGTTATTAATAAAGTTACAACTTCTTTAAATGTAGAGCTTAGAGATAAATAGTTGAATAAAAAAGTCAAAATAAATTCAAAAAAACATTTACACACAGTACCACTTATGATATAATTTAGTTGTATTAGATGAGGGAAACTTCATATAATATAGATGTAAGTTGATTTTCTTCTTACGGAAATTATCTCGCTTGTAGATGGTTGCGAGTAATAAATTATTCTACATTGCAGATTATCTCGCTTGTAGATGGATGCGAGTAATAAATTATTCTACTGGTAAATCATATAACTGTAAAAAAGTATCTAATTTTCTATAAATTATTTACTTTTTTCTTTTGTTTTTCTATACTTAAGTTAGAAAGGTAGGATTTATATGAAAGATTATTTTGGTTATAAGGATAAAGTTTGTGTAGTAACAGGAGCCAGTAGTGGTATGGGTAAGGCAACATTAGAAATGCTAGTAGATTTAGGAGCTAGTTGTTATGCTGTTGACTTAAATACATGTGATGTTAAGGGGATTAAAGAGTTTATAAAATGTGATTTATCTAAAAAAGAAGATATAGATAATTTATTTAGTAAACTTCCAGAACATATTGACTGTTTCTTTGGAGTAGCAGGACTTTCTGGTTCTAAAACAGATTATATGACAACATTTAACTGTAATTACACTGCTAACTTCTATATTACAGAAGAATATTTAACTAAGAGAATGAGTAAAGGTGGTAGTATTGTCTATGTAACAAGTACGGCAGGGCTTAACTGGAAAGAGTTTAGAAAAGAACAGAGCAAGGTAGTAAATGCAAGTACTTGGGAAGAAGTAGAGAGTGTAGTAGAACCTCTTGCCAAAGTATCACCTGCAACTTTTGCATACATGTATTCTAAAAGATGTTTATCAGAGTATGCCTGTGAAGCCTCTATTAAACTAGGAAAACAAGGTATCCGCGTTAATAACGTAATGCCAGGCTCTACTGATACAGGTATGAAAGATGAATTTGAAAAGATGGCTGGTGGCGAAGAAGCACTTTTAGCAGAAACAGGAGTTGCTCATCGTCTTGCAGAAAGTGAAGAAATGGCTGGACCTATTGTCTTTTTAGGGTCAAGTATGGCAAGTTTTATCTCAGGAGTTGATTTATGTGTTGATTATGCAGATAATGCTTTAAAAACATTAGGCTATAAACAAGATAGAGAAAAGGTACCTGCTACTAATAAATTTATCCTAAAGATGGCTAAGAAAATGATGGAAAAGAATAAATAAAAATGTTAGGAAACATCTCCTAACATTTTTTAAGTTGCAAGCTCACTATAAACATTTTTATCATAGTTATGTTGTTCATTTTCTAATTCGTTTAACTCACTAGTAGTTATTAAGAAGAAATTATATTCTAAGATATCACTACCATCAGTAGTAATTGGGTCATCCCAAGTAAGGTCTAAATGATACCAAGCATTATCTAAATTAACAGCATTCCAAACATGATTTTCTGATGATATCTTATAACTCTTAACCCCCATATCTTCTAAAAATAATTCCATCGCATCAGTATAACCACCACATAAACTATAACCTTCTAAAAGAGTACCATAGGCAGTATCTGATTTATATCTTACAATATTATTATCACTTCTATCTTTATCATATTTGCTATTATTAATAATATGATTATGAGCTTCCTTAATCTTATCCTCATTACTCATAGAATTATTCCATATCTCACTTTCTACTTCTTTAACTTTCGCTTCAATTAATTTAATATCACTATTACTATAGATATGTTCAATCTTTAAAGTAATTTTACCATAATCATCATAACTAGTTTCTAAATGTCTAAAACTATTAAAAGGATGAACAAAGTTATTTATCGTTGATAGAACCTTTTGATTATTAGCAAGACTGTCAACATCATCTATACAGGAAGAATATTCATCAGGACAGTAAAACGAAAATTCTTCTACTCCAGAGTTTAAAACAGTGTAATAAATATTTAATAAGTCTTGATATTTGTTAGGAGTAAAGTCATCAGTTCGTTTAACAAAATTAAAATCATAATCTCTTGTATAATCATTAGATTCCTTTAAAGTTACATCTTTATTTTCTTTAACAAAATAAGTTCTATATAAATTATATAAAGGACGTCTAAAGGCAAAAGTAAATCCAAATAAAATAATTAAAAATAATAAAACAATGTATTTCTTCATAAGATCCTCCTATTTAATTCTAGCAAGTAAGGGAAGTTTTGTAAATCTAAAAACAAAATAAATGCTTCAGTCCATGTAAAATGTGATATAATATATACTAATTATTAAAAGAGGGGATATTTATGAGTCTTAACGAAATTTATGAATATTATGATAAGACAGAAAAGTACTATATAAATTTAGATGAACAGTTAGTAAAAGAAATTATTAAAGAATATAGAAAGTCGGGACCATATATTAATTATAAAGGTAATGTGATTAAAGGGTTACTTTATAATTATTCCTATCTAAAAAAGAAAGGTAAACACAAAACTTTAGATAAGATATTAAATAAATATAATATCAATTATACTTATTCTATAAATAGTTCAATTTATGATTTGTTGGGAAAAAATAAAGGGGGAGTAATATTAAGCCCAGGAGTGATTAGTGAAGAAGATGATGGCTTATTATATAAACTTAAAACGAATATAGGAATTATAAAAGTTTATAAAGCTAGTGAGATATTTAAAAATACAAAATCTGCTTATATCTTTAAAAGAAACCTTAGAAACTGTTGTCATGTGAGAAGCTTTGACTTTTTATCTGAAAATAAAGATTACAAAACAGTACTTTCTTATAACAAAAACTTATTTGTTGGTGGGTATTTTCATTCTTATTTAGAGAAAGATGATATAACTATTGATATTGCAAGTAATGCTTTATATAAAGATAAGGAAGATAAAGAAAAAGTACTTAATGGAGATGTACTTGCTAAACTTACTTATGATGAAGTAATGACCGAATTTATGAAACTGTTAGAAGAAATTCCTGATTTAGATCCTGATGATGATAAATTACAAGTACTAGCTTTATACTATGGTAAGAAAAAAGGTATAAAATAAAAAACAGGTTCGTCCTGTTTTTATATTGCTCTATATTTATCACTGTCTTTATAGGGATTTTTAGGATCTATATAATCTGTAAACATAACCCCATTTAAATGATCTATTTCGTGTTGAAAGGCAATAGCAAGTTCTTCTCTAGCACGAACTCTTATTTTATTACCTTTAGTATCATAGCCTTCTATGGTAACTCTAGCATATCTTGGAACAATACCATCAACTTCACGGTTTACAGATAAGCATCCTTCTCCCATTTCTACATATATCTTTTCACTTGAATTACTAATAATCTTAGGATTACAGATAATATAAGTATCAAACTCTTCTTCATCTACTTCATGAACAATTACTAAATATCTTTTAGGAATACCTAATTGAATTGCTGCCATACCCATACCAGGTCTTAAATTATACTTTTCTGATAATCTTTCTATTTGACTATTAGTTAGATATTCTACCATTAAGTCTATAGTCTTTAAATCATCTTTACTTAATGGAAAAGTAACATCTTTACTAACTAATCTTAATCTTTTATCTTTTTCATCTAATATATCTTTATTTCTTAACATCTAAATACCCCATTTCTTGCTATATTTTAACACATATCTAAAAAAAAAGAAAGGAAAACCTTTCTTAACGAGTAAATCTTGCACCAATTACAATAACTAATAGTATAAATAAAACTAAAATTATGGCATAGTTATTGTTGTTGTTATTGCCCCAGCCCCAACCGCAACTAGGATAAAACCACTGATTAGAGCATCCACAACTTGGGAATGAATTAAATGATCCACCACCATAATAATACATAGTTAAAAACCTCCTTTTTCTATTATAAGATATGAAAAAATATGTCAAATTGTTAATGAATTTGACTAGGTGACTTTAAACTATCTTTAATTTATGGTATTCTTAAAGAAAAAGACTAAAGATAAGGAGGGTTAGAATAATGACTAAACTTAAAGATATAATTAAAAATATAGATAAACCATTATTTATTCTAACTCTAATTCTTTTTGTGTTAGGACTAGTAATGATTTTCTCTGCTAGTAATGTTACATCATACATGAATGGAGGAAGTCCTTATGATTATTTCTTTAGACAGGGATTATTCTTATTAGTTAGTTTTATCTTTTGTATAATTATGGTTAAGTTTAATACTAAGTTCTATGGAATGATGTCAAATATTCTTTTAATTGCCTTTGTAGCAGTTCTTATTCTTTTACTTATTTATGGTAAAGCGACAAACTATGCTGTTAGTTGGATTCCAATTGGTCCTTTTACTTTACAACCTAGTGAATTTATTAAAGTAATTATGATAGTTTTTATGGCCAGGTTTTATGAAGTCCATGAAAAACGTTTAAATAACTTCTTTATCGCTATTATTCCTTTAATAGTTGGAGTAATTATAACATTTTTAATTATGTTACAACCTGACTTAGGAACTGCTATTATCTTTGCAGGACTTACAGGTATAATATTTTTCTCATCTCCTGTTTCAAGACTTATTAAATTTAAAGTTATTGGTTTATTTCTAGGAATGTGTTTAGTAGTAGGAGCGGTACTTATTATGACAGGAGGAAGTTTTTTACAAGCAAGGCAGATAGAAAGATTTAACTTTACAAGACCATGTGATAGATTACTAGATACAGGTAATCAAGTATGTAACGGGTATATTTCTATTAATAATGGTGGCCTTACTGGTGTAGGTCTTGGTAATAGTACCCAAAAGTATTTATATTTACCATATCCTTATACAGACTTTATCTTTGCCGTTACTGTTGAAGAGTTAGGACTTGTTGTTGGAATTATAATAATCCTTGCTTATCTCTACCTCCTATATAGAATATTAAAGATAGGAAGAGATAGTTATACAAATAGAGGAGCCTTACTTTGTTATGGTGTTGCTGTCTATATCTTTTTACATGTTGTAGTCAATTTAATGGGCTTATTTGGTCTTATGCCTATGACAGGAGTACCTTTACCTTTCTTGAGTTATGGTGGTAGTTTTACCTTATGTTTAATGGTTTCTCTAGCCATAGTTCAACGTGTTAATATTGAAAATAGACTAAGAGATGAAAAAAAATAAAAAAAGTATGAATTTTGTAAATTGACCCCTATTTTGGGGGTCAATTTTGCATTTTCCCTAGGCGAATTTTGAAAATTTACCCTATTTTTGGGGGTGAATTTTCAAAATTCACTTTTTGCAATTATTTTTCCTTTTTGTTAGTATCGTAACTGGAAAGGAGGAAAAGAAATGACTTTTACTTATCGTCATAAAAAACAAATTATTCTTTGTGGTTTAGGACTTGTTTTGCTATTAGTCGTAGCATCTATCTTTATCTATAAAAATTTTACTGCGAAAGATAAAGAAGATGAAAATATTGTTTTAAATACAAAGAAAGACATCAAAAAGGATGAAGAGGAGGAAAAGACAAGTGATGTTTACTATCAAGTAGATATTAAAGGAGAAGTTATTAATCCTGGAATATATACTGTTAAAGAGGGTAGCAGAGTTATTGATGTTATTAGATTAGCAGGTGATTTAACAGAAGTTGCCGATACTTCAGTTTTAAATCTTTCTAAGAAAGTTAAAGATGAAATGGTTATTATTGTTTATAGTTTTGATGAAGTAGAGTCTTTTACAGAAACTAAAGAACAAGAAGAAATAGAACAAGAAGCCTGTAAAAATCAAAATGGTATTGAAAATGATGCTTGTATTGAAGATAGTACTAATGATACTAGTTCTAGTAGTGTAGTTATTAGTGGTAAAATATCACTTAATACAGCAACCCTTGATGAGTTAATGATGCTTCCAGGTATTGGGGAAGCGAAAGCTGAGGCAATTATAAAATATCGGGAAGAAGTAGGAGCATTTCAAAATATTGAAGAGTTAAAAGAAGTTAATGGCATAGGAGATGCTATCTTTGATGATATTAAGGAAAGTATTACTATTTAAATCTATTTATATTACGTTATTTATAATTAGTTTGATTTATCTTGTTATTTATATAAATATAGATTTTACCTCCAAGTTTGAAGGGAGTGAAACCAAAGTAGAAGGAGTAATAGAATCTATAGAATATCAAGGTAATAAAATGACACTGACACTTAAAACAAAAGAAAAACTTATCGCCACTTATTACTTCGATACCGAAGAAGAATTACATAAAACAAAGAAAGAACTTTCATTAGGTGATACTCTTACTTTAAAAGGAGAGTTGAACGACCCCATTTCTAGTAAAAATTTTAATGGTTTTTCCTATCCTACCTACCTAAAATACCAAAAGATTTTTTATATAATGAAAGTATCTGATTATTATATTAAACATAAAAATAGTAATATTTTATATAGTATTAGAAATGCTGTTAGAAGTAGTATTAGTAATGATAAAGTAGGAAGTTATATAAAAGTTTTCTTCTTAGGAGATGATACTTCCTTTGATACTACTTTAGAAGAAGATTTTAGAAATCTTGGTATTTCTCATCTTTTCGCTCTATCAGGAACACAAATTAGTTTTCTAATTTCTATTATTACTCTACGTAAGAAAACCATAAATCTTAATAATTTGCTTTTTGTCTTTTGCATTCTAATTTGTTATTACCTAATAATAGAAGACTGTGCAGCGATTGATAGAGCCTTAATATTTAGTTTAGTATTTTCTCTTAATAACACTTTTAACTTGAATATTAGACCTCTTTTCTTAATTCTATTATCTTTAAGTATACTATTCTTTATAAATCCCTATTACATATTTGATGTAGGATTTCAGTACTCTACCGTTATAAGTTGTACGTTAATCTTATACATGAATAATAAGAAAAGTAAAGGTAAGATAATAGACTTATTAGAAGTATCATGGGTAAGCTTCTTAGTTAGTTTACCCATTTCTTTATATCATTTTTCTTATACTAATCCTCTTAGTATAGTTTATAATCTATTCTATGTTCCTTTTATTAACGTAATTATCTTTCCCTTATCTATAATTTGTTTCTTTATACCTTATTTATCTTTTATCTTAGAGTTTTTTATAAATATCTTTGAAGGAAGTGTTACATTCTTATCTCACTTTAATATAGGTTATATAACTCTAGCACGGTTTAATATAGTTTATTATTTATTATACTATATCCTAATATTTAGTTATTTATTTGTTAAGGCAAAGAAGAAGATATTTCTATTATTAATACTTCTTTTGGTAATAATACATTACTCTTATCCTAAAATATTTCCAAAAGATGCTTTATATATGATAGATGTAGGGCAGGGAGACTCATTCTTAATTACTTCAAATAATAAGTCTATGTTAATAGATACAGGTGGAGTTATGAATTATTATCAAGAGGAATGGATGCAGTATGAAAAGACAAGTAGTGGTGTTTATTTAGTTAATTTTCTTAAAACTTTAGGAATAACAAAATTAGACTACTTAGTTCTAACTCATGGAGATTATGACCATGCAGGGGAAGCTTTAACAATTATGGATGAGATAGAGGTTAAAAATGTTTTCTTTAATGGTAATGAGTTAAATACCTTAGAGAAAAAGATATGGAAGAGTTCTTCTAATCATTACAAATTAACAGAAGGAGATAGTTTTATTTTAGGTAACTTTAACTTTTTAGTTATATCTAATACTTATCCTGATGAAAATGATAGTAGTTTAGTTTTATATAGTACTGTTTATGATAAGAGATTACTATTTATGGGAGATGCTAGTATTAAGAGTGAGAAATACATATTAGATAATTATGATATAAGTGATATTGCAATACTTAAAGTAGGACATCATGGCTCTAGAACAAGTAGTAGTGAAGAGTTTATAGATAAAGTTAATCCTACTTATGCTTTAGTATCAGCAGGAGTAGATAATAAATTTAATCATCCTAACGAAGAAGTAATTGAAAGATTAGAAGATAATGGTTCAATTATCTTTAACACCCAAGTAGATGGTATGGTTATGTTTGACTTTACTAATAATAAAATAAGAACCTATGAATAGAATTATTTAGTAATAAATAAGTTGAATCACCATAAATATTTTGATATTATATGGACTAGGAAGTGATACTTTTGAAAAATGATATTGATGCAGTTTATATTCATATTCCCTTTTGTAATTATATTTGCGCATATTGTGATTTTTGTAAAGTTTTTTATAATAAAGAATATGTTAATAAATATTTAGATGCTTTAGATAAAGAAATTAAATCTAATTATAAGAAAGAAGTTATTACATCTTTATATATTGGAGGAGGTACTCCTAGTAGTCTTAGTATTGATGAATTAAAGAAGTTATTTAATATATTAGAAATATTTAATTTAAGTAAAGATTGTGAAATAACTTTTGAATCTAATCCTGATAGCCTTTCTTTAGATAAGATTAAACTATTAAAAAAGCATGGTATTAATAGAGTAAGTCTTGGAGTAGAGACTATTAATAAAAGGTTACAAGAAATACTTGAAAGAAAAACTAATAAAGATGATGTTATTAGATGTATAAATAATTTAAAGACTAATGGTATTACCAATATAAATGTAGATTTAATATATGCAATTAATGGAGAATCTATAAATGATTTGAAGAATGATTTAAACTTCTTATTGTCTTTAGTTGTTCCTCATATATCTACATATTCTCTAATTATAGAAGATAATACTAAATTAAAGATAAATAATGTTAAGAATATAGATAAGTCAATAGATAGAGAAATGTATGATATGATATCTGATACTTTAAAAGATAATAATTATCTTCATTATGAAATATCTAATTTTGCAAAAGAAGGATATCAGTCTAAACATAATTTAAAATATTGGTATAACTTAGAATATTATGGTTTTGGATGTGGTGCTTCTGGTTATATAAATAATATAAGATATACTAATACTAGAAGTATTAGTAAGTATATTAAAGGTAAGACTATTATTGATAAAGAGATATTAACTATTAAAGATAAGATGTTTTATGAAGTTATGTTAAATTTAAGGACTAATAGAGGGATAGATAAAGTGGTATTTAAAGATAAATATAAAGCCAATATAGATGATATATTTAATTATAAGGATTTAGTTAAAGAAAAAGTATTATATGAAGATGAAAGATATTTAAAGGTATATGAAGATTATTTTTATGTTTTAGATGATGTAGTGTGTAAAATAATGGTTAAATAACATTAATCATTATTTTTGATTGTTAAATATGACTCTATATGTTAATATTTAAATAGATAAGATAGAAATAGGAGGACTAATAATGAAAAAGTATTTATTACTAATAATATTTATAGGACTAATCTTTTTTATCTATAAGGAAATTGCGTTTTTTTGGATGAAAATCGAATTTATGTATTGACGAACGTATATTTTATGTAGTACACTTAAGTTACAAGAAAGAGGGTTCGTATTATGGAAATATATAGAGCATATAAGTTTAGATTATATCCAAATGAAGAACAAAAGATATTAATACATAAGACTTTTGGATGTGCTCGTTTTGTTTATAACTATTATCTAAATTATCAAAAAGAAAAAGGAGTACAAAAAACATTTGATTTATGTAAAGATTTAAAAGAATTAGAAAACCAATATGAATATCTTAAAGAAGT
>DVHC01000023.1 GCA_018712385.1 Candidatus Onthousia excrementipullorum
TATATACATTAAAAAAGCGAGAAAACAATAACTTTTTTAGGATATAGTAAGGTTTCTCGCTATTTCATTATACTATTTTTATTTTCTTTTGAAAAGACTGTTAACAAAATTAGTTTGTCAACAGCCTGAAAAGAAGTCTTAGGACTTCTTTTTTTGTTTGTTATGTGTTATACTTTTTATGGTGTTAAATATGAAAAGAAAAGAGATTATTTTAGGGGTTATTGGTATTATTGTAATAGTAGTAGTTGCTTTCTTTCTTGCTAATATGATTCATGATAATCATGTAAAATCAATTAATAAAGAAGAGGATAAAAAACAAGAGGAAGTTGAAGAGAAGGAAGACAAAATTGAAGTTAATGGAGTAGAGATTAACTTTAAGACTTATAGAGTTGATAGTAGTTTCTTCTTAAATGTTCCTGATACTTTTACAATGTTAGATGAGGCGACGTTAAAGAGTAAATATAATTATAATAATCGTCCTGAACTTGTGTTTATGAGTGAATCAGATACTGAACATGTTTTTGTTAGTACTACTAATGAAGATATGACTGATGATGGCTTAGAAGCATATCTTAATAATAGAGTAGCAGGTCTTACAGGAATGACTGTAATAGATAGTGGTGTATATCAAAAATATGATAAGACTTTTGCAAGATTAGTGGCAACAGATGCGAATACATATTATAATATGAGATTCTTTACTCTTGATAATAAATTAGTTACTGTTGAGTTCAACTGTTCTGTTAATACTTATGAAGAGTGGGAAAAAGTTGCTAATGAAATAATGGATAGTATTTGTTTTAATGAAGATGATATAAAAAAATATTCTAGCGATTAGAATATTTTTTACTTCTTCTTGTCTTTATCCTTATTTAAGTTTTTATATAAATTATATGGTAGAGGGCTGATGATTAGTTCAAACTCACCAATATATTCAGTGACTAAAGAATTAAAACCTAATTTCATTTCATTAAGACCACTATACTTATTTATCTTAGTAAATTCTCCACTAACAGCATTTAAATTTATATATTTTATATTCTTATTTTTGTAGTCATTTATCATTTTCCATTTTATAAGATAGTTAGGGTTTAGAGTTTTAAAACTTTGATTAAAACCTTCTATAATTAGATAACAGACGTTGTCATAAGTTAAATTTAAAGATGTTCCAATAATTAATCCTTCAGGATTATCCTTTAATAAGTTAGTAGCCCAGACAAGGTTCTTTTTGTATGTGTTTACTAATTTGTCTGATTCCATCTTTTCATTAATTAATTTCTTTTTAGAATTGGCATTAGATGTTGCTTGAATTTTATTGGCTAAATCATTGTTTATTTCTATTTCTCTTTCATATTGTAATCTACTTGTAATTACAAAAGTTTCGGTATTTAGTTTAGCAAAGTATAAATCAATATTATTTTCAAAATTGTTATATAAATCAATATAATAACTAAGAGGTTTATTATATTTCTTTTTGATAAGTTCATAAAATAATTCTAATTCTTCTTTACTGCCTTTATATATTTCAACACCACTTCTAATAGCTTTCTTTATTTTGTGTCTTACTCTTTTTTCAAAACTTTGGTAAATGTCTTTAATATCGTTATCAAGTGTTACAATTGCTTCAAATCTAGGTTTTTTACTTTCAAAGAAAAGATTAGGCCCTAGATAGTTAAAACCACTGGCTTTTAAGTTTTCTAAAGCGATATTAGCTTCATTATTAATATTCATTATTTTACCATCTTTATCTCTAATATTAACAGGAAGATAAGGGTCGATTGTAACTGAGATAAAGCCTTGTTTACTTAGTAACTTCTTTAGTCTAGATGCTAATTCTTTTAAATTATTAACATTAGTGTAGTCAAAGAGAAAACCACGAGGAGCATAGGCAATTTTATAGTTCATAAATACCTCTTTATAAAGAAGTAGAGATGCTCCTATTAGATTACCTAAATCATCTATAATACCTATATAGTGAATATCATAGCCATGATTTTTTATAGTCTTGGCGTATGCTGATGTTTGATAATAGTTACGATATTTATGAGTACTTGCAAATTTATCAAAACTTATTTCATCTAAAGTTATTATCTTCATATCCTCTACTTCCCTTTCCTTTATTAAATTATATCAATATATTAGATACTTTTCAATTAAAGGGTTTAAATATTTCCATAATTTAGTATAATGTTAGTAGAGAAATGAGGGATGATTATGTTTGATAATAAAAAGATATTAGTATTAGGAATGGCTCGCAGTGGGTATGAAGCATGTAAGTATTTAAGTAAACATAATAATACTATTATATTAAATGATGGTGGTAGTCGTGATAAACAAGATGATAAGAAAGTTAAAGAGTTAGAGGAGTTAGGCATTACTTTAATATTTGATAGTCATCCTGATGATTTACTTGATGATAGTTTTGATTATATTATTAAAAATCCTGGTATTAGAAATGACCATAAGTATGTAGTAAAGGCTAAGGAGTTAGGTATTCCTGTTATTAATGAGGCAGAGATGGCTTATAGATTATTACCAGATGATGTTACCTTAATTGGAATTACTGGTACTAATGGAAAGACTACTACGACAACTCTTACTTATGAGATGATAAAAAAATCTGGTAAAAGAGTACATTTAGCAGGTAATATTGGCTATCCTTTGTGTAGTTTTCTAGATAAATTAGAAAGCGGTGATATTATTGTTATGGAGGTATCTTGCCAACAACTTGCTAATATGGATAAGTTTAATCCTCATATTGCATTGATGACTAACTTGTCAGAAGCTCATATAGATTTCTTCGGTAGTTATGAAGCTTATAAAGAAGATAAACTTAAACTATTTAAAAATCAGCAGGATGATGATATTGCAATACTAAATATAGAAAATGATGAAGTTATGAAAGGTACTAGAAATATTAAGAGTAATGTTAAGTACTTTTCTTCTAAACGCGAGATAAATGGGGCTTATATGTTAGATGATAAATTTTATTACTATGATGAATTTATTATGAATAGGGATGAGTTTCTACTTAAAGGTAATCATAACGTTGAGAATGCTTTAGGGGCCATGATGATTGCTAAAGAAGTAGGGGTAGATAATGAGTCTATTATTAGTGTTTTAAAAACATTTACTGGTGTTAGACATAGATTGGAGTTTATTGATAAAGTTAAGGGTGTAGATTATTATAATGATACAGAGGCTACTAATACTAAGTGTACCCAGATTGCTTTATCATCATTTGATAAAAATGTCATCTTAATACTTGGGGGCTTAGAAAGAGGTCAAGATTTTCATGATTTAGATAACTTTATTAGTCCTGTTAAAGAGATAGTTGGTATTGGAGAGTGTAGAGATAGAGTTAAAGAATATGGAGAGAGTGTTGGTATTAAGACTAATACCTTTGAAAAACTAAACAAAGCGATGGATTACATTAATAGTGTAGTGGTGGATGGAGATACGGTGTTACTTAGTCCGGCATCAGCATCATGGGACCAATATAAACAATGTGAAGATAGAGGGGATGAATTTAGAGATATAGTTAGGAGTTTTAAAGACAGTGAAAAATAGTATAAATAGTGCCAAAATAGGAAATAGAGAATTAATTAATTTACTTATTGGTGTGGCAAATGAAAATAGTGTAGATGTACAGGAAGATAGTTTATCAATAATACATGATATTATTTTGGAATATAAAGTTCTATGTGAATATTTGCGAAAGAATTATGTTGTGGGAGACTTAGATACATTTAAAATGGCATCTTGTATGATGGTTGCTGTTAATAAACATGGCTTTACTGAAGAAAAGCTTGTTAATGCTTCTATAGCAGTGGATGCAGCATATAAAATGTGTGAGAAACCTTATACTAATATAAGAAAAGATATTACAATAAAATTAGAAGAGGTTGATTTTAAAGAAGTATTTAAAGATGATATGGAATTTTATCAGAATTCAAAAAATATGTTAATTAATTCTTTAATTAATGAGACAGGAGCATCTTTGACTTATTTTTTAAATTTAGAGCAGTTATATAATTTGGCTTTAGAAAAGAAATATCAATATATTAAAATGGCTGTTTGTAAAAAAATAAGGAAAAGAAAAATGTGAAACAAAATATTAAAAGAACACTAAAATGTTTCACATATTTTAGTAAAATTTATGCAGTTGAGATTGAAATAGTGTTATAATATAGATGACAAGAGGAGGATGATTTTATGAATATTAAAAATATTATAGGAAGAGAAATATTAGATTCAAGAGGTAACCCTACTGTTGAAGTAGATGTAATACTAGATAATGGTGTTATGGGTAGGGCTGCTGTACCTAGTGGAGCTTCTACAGGAGAAAGAGAAGCTTTAGAAATGAGAGATGGAGATAAAAATAGATTTAATGGTAAAGGAGTATTAAATGCTGTTAATAATGTTAATACTTTTTTACGTGATAATCTAATTGGAATGGATGTTACTAAACAAAAAGAAATAGATTATAAAATGCTAGAGTTAGATGGTACTAAGACTAAGAGTAAATTAGGTGCTAATGCTATACTTGGTGTTTCTATGGCTTGTTTAAAAGCAGCTGCTAAAGCTTGTGGAAAAGAGTTATATGAGTATGTTGGAGATGGTAAGACTTTACCTGTACCTATGATGAATATCATTAACGGAGGTGCTCATGCTGATAACTCATTAGATTTTCAAGAGTATATGATTATACCTCAAAGAGATACTATTCATGAGAGAGTTAGAGTTGGTGCTGAAGTATTCCATAGTCTTAAAAATGTTTTAAAAGAGAAGGGATATGCTACTAGTGTTGGAGATGAAGGTGGTTTTGCTCCTAATCTTAAAACTAATAAAGAAGGATTTGAGTTAATTACTGAGGCTGTTAAACGCGCTGGATATGAGCCAGGAAAAGATGTTTGTTATGCAATTGATGTTGCAGCATCAGAATTCTATAGTGATGGTAAATATAACCTTGTAGGAGAAGGTAAAGTACTTAGTACTGATGAGTTAATTAAATACTATGAAGATTTAGTTAACACCTATCCTATTATTTCTATTGAAGACCCAGTAGATGAGAATGATTGGGAAGGATTTAGCAAAGTAACAGCATTACTTGGAGACAAGATTCAACTTGTTGGTGATGATTTATTTGTTACTAATAAAGAATGTCTACAAAAAGGTATCGATAATAAAGCTGGTAATGCAATTCTATTAAAAGTAAATCAAATTGGTACTATTACGGAGACACTTGAGACTATTGAACTTGCTAAATCACATAATTATAAAACTATTATTTCTCATAGGAGTGGTGAGACTGAAGATACTACTATTGCCGACCTTGCTGTAGGACTTGACCTTGGTCAAATTAAGACTGGTTCTATGTCTAGAACAGATAGAATATGTAAATATAATCAATTAATGAGAATAGAAGAAGAGCTTAGTAAATAGGCTCTTTTGCTTGCATTTATTGAGGGTTTATGCTATTATATTAACAGTTTAAAAGAAATCTATCGGAGGTGTAAACTATGCAAATAGCTCTATTAATTATATCAATACTATTAATAATAATTGTACTATTACAAAGTGGTAAAGCTGAAAGTGCAGCTCAAATTCTTTCAGGTAACTCTACTGATTTATTTAAAAATAGAAAAGAAAGAGGTAGTGAGTTAGTTATTACAAGAATAACAATGGTACTTGGTGCTGCATTCTTTATAATTTGTTTAGTATATTCATTTATGTAAAAGGCATGAAATAATGTCTTTTTTCTTTTACATTATGATAAATATAGAGTACAATGGTATTAAGAATTGAGGTCGATAAAATGAGAGAAGATATACTTAGAATATTAGAAGAAGCAGGAAAAAGTCTTACTGTTTTTGAAATAGAAGAGAAACTTGGTAGTGATAATTTAGAGGAATTGTTAAAAGTACTTAAAGAACTTGAGGTTGAGACTTTGGTTTATCATACTAATAAAGATAAATATATGTTGTTTAAAGATAGTCATCTACTTAAAGGAGTTTTACATTCTAATAAAAAAGGATTCGGCTTTGTAGATGTAGATAATAGTGATGTTGATATTTATATTCCTAAAGAAAATATTAATGGGGCTTTGCATGGGGATTTAGTAGTTGTTGAACTTGTCAATAAAAAGGGCCTTGATAGAGTAGAAGGTAGAATTGTTAAAGTCTTAAAACATGAAAGTAATACTTATGTAGGGGAGATTAATTTTAAGAATAATGTTGGTTATGTTACTTTAGATGAAGATAAGGTTAATCTAGAAATTGTAGTTGCTAAAGAAAATAGTCTTAATGCTGTTGATGGACATAAGGTAGTAGTTGAAATAATTAAGAGAATTAGTAATAAGAAAGCAGAAGGCAAAGTAATTAAAATAATAGGACATAAGAATGACCCTGGAGTAGATATTCTATCAATAGTATATAAGTATGATATTAATACTAGTTTTCCAGAAGAGGTTGAAGAAGAAGTTAAGTTTTTACCTATGGAAGTGAGAGATGAGGACTTAAAAGGTAGAAGGGACTTACGTGATGAAGTAATCTTTACAATTGATGGTGATGATACTAAAGATATAGATGATGCTATATCTATAAAAAAAGAGGGAGATACTTATACTTTAGGTGTTCATATCGCTGATGTTTCCTATTATGTTAAAGAAGGAAGTCCTTTAGATAAAGAGGCAATGGATAGAGGTACATCAGTTTATCTTGTCGATAGAGTTATACCAATGTTACCTCATGAGTTATCTAATGGAATATGTTCTTTGAATCCTAATGTTGATAGACTTGCTATTAGTTGTGTGATGAAATATGATAGTGAAGGTAAGCTTTTAGATTATGATATCTTTCCTAGTGTGATTAGGTCTAGAAAACAGATGACTTATAAAAATGTTAATAGTATATTAGAGAAAAATATTGTGCCAGAAGGATATGAAGAGTTTGTTGATGATTTAAAGACTATGAGTGAGTTTGCTACTATTCTTAGAAAGGCTAAAGTAAAAAGAGGATACTTAGACTTTGATGTTGATGAAGCGAAGATACTTGTAGATGATGCTTGTGTTCCTTATAAAATTACTAAAAGAGAAAGAGGTACTGGGGAGAATTTAATAGAGGACTTTATGATTGCTGCTAATGAGTGTGTAGCAACTCATATATATAATATGGATTTACCTTTTATTTATCGTATTCATGAGAGCCCTAAAGAGGATAAACTTAGAGACTTCTTAAGTTTTGTTAGTAATTTAGGATATAAAGTAACAGGAGATTTAAAAGGTAATAAGAGCATTGCTGTTCAAAAACTACTTAAGTTTGTTCATGATAAGAAAGAAGGCCCTATTCTTACATCATTATTACTTAGATGTATGCAAAAAGCGATATATTCTCCTACTAATGTGGGACACTTTGGTTTAGGTAGTTCATGTTACACTCATTTTACTTCTCCTATAAGGCGTTATCCTGATACTACGGTACATAGACTTTTAAGAACATATTTATTTAATCATGATTTAAGTAGTCATACTATTCATCATTATGAAGAAAAACTTATTTTTGTAGCAGACCATTCCTCAGCGATGGAGAGGGCTTCTGTTGACTGTGAAAGAGAAGTTGAAGATATGAAGATGGCTGAATATATGGAAAGTCATATTGGGGAAGAATTTGAAGGAATGATATCATCAGTTATGAGCTTTGGTATGTTTGTAGAACTTGATAACTTGGTGGAAGGGCTTGTTCCTGTTAGACTTATGGATGATTACTTTACTTTTGATGAAGAGAGAATGACTTTAGTAGGTGAGAAGAGTAAAATTAAATATACTATTGGAGAAAGGGTCTTAGTTAAAGTAGTGGCTGCTTCTAAAGAAGCGAAAACTATTGACTTTGAAATTGTTAAGAAGTTGTAAGATGAGAAAGAGAAGAAAGTTAACAGTATTAGGTCGTTTTGTTATTATTCTTTTTATTGGTGTTTTATTTGGAGCGAGTTTAGGATTTTATTATCGTTTAACTAATGATAATGTTAAAAAAGATGATGCAAAAGAACAAAAACAGGAAGAAGAAGTAGTTAGTAAGAAAGAAGAGATGGATGCTTCTTTAGTGATGGTAGGAGATGCTTTAATTCATAGTACTGTTTATAATGATGCTTATACAGGTGATGGTTATGACTTTAAACCAATGTTAAAAGAGATTAAGCCCTTAATAAAAAATTATGATTTAAAATATTATAATCAAGAAACTATTTTAGGTGGAACGGAGTTAGGCTTATCTAATTATCCAAGGTTTAATTCTCCTTATGAAGTAGGTGATGCTTTTATTGATGCAGGTTTTAACTTAGTTAGTCTTGCTACTAATCATACGATGGATAAAGGAGAACAAGGTGTAATCAATTCTTTAAACTATTGGAATAGTAAAGATGATGTTTATACGGCTGGTAGTTATTTATCTTTTGAAGATAGAGATAAAACAGTTATTAAAGAGATTAATGGTATTACTTATTCTTTCTTTTCTTATACTACTTGGACTAATGGCTTAGAGACTCCTAGTGGTAAAGAATATCTAAATAATGTCTATAGTCCTGAGAAAGCGAAAGAGGATATTGATAAGGTTCGTGATAAGGTAGATGTTGTAATAGTAGCGATGCACTGGGGAACAGAATATTCTACTAGTGTTAGTGCATCACAACAGGAAATTGCTAACTACCTATCTAGTCTTGGTGTTGATATTATTATTGGAAGTCATCCTCATGTAGTAGAGCCCATTGCCTTTATTAGAAAGACTATGGTAATATATTCATTAGGTAACTTTATATCTGACCAAGAGGGGGTAGAACGTCTTACAGGATTAATGGCTAGTATAGATATCCACAAGTCTGTGGAAAACGGTGTTAGTACGATAGAGTTAAGAAATCCTAAAGCAGAACTTTTATATACACATTCTACTT
Organism: Candidatus Onthousia excrementipullorum; assembly: GCA_018712385.1. Taxonomy (GTDB): domain Bacteria; phylum Bacillota_I; class Bacilli_A; order RF39; family UBA660; genus Onthousia; species Onthousia excrementipullorum. Next base: position 8,944 of record DVHC01000023.1, read on the forward strand.
ATGGAAAGAAAAGAAACTTTGTTGTTTATCCTTATACTAGTTTAAATGATGAATTACTTCCTGGTTATAGAGATTATTATGAGACATATAAAAATATAGTGTTATCTCTTGATAGTAATATAGAGATGCCTAGTTTGGAGTGATTGTAATGGAGATTATTAATAGACGTGCTAAATTTGATTATTTTATAGAAGATACATATGAGGCTGGTATTGTTTTAAAAGGAACAGAGATTAAGTCTATAAGGCTTGGTAAAGCTTCTATTAAAGATAGTTATGCAATTATAAGAGGTGGCGAAGTTTATCTTGTTAATATGTTTATAGACCATTATAAAGAAGGTAATATCTTTAATCATGAAGAGACAAGAAGTAGAAAGTTATTACTTCATAAAAGTGAGATTAAAAAGTTAGATAATAAACTTAAATTAGAAGGATATACTCTTATTCCTTTAAAACTATACTTTGTAAGAGGTAAAGCGAAAATAGAACTTGGTCTTTGTAAGGGTAAGAAAAACTATGATAAGAGAGAAAGTATTAAAGAAAGAGATTTGAAGAGAGAAACTGCTAAACTTAATAAATACAAATAAGTGACATGTATCTTGAATTAATAATAATTTTATGATAATATGAATATGTAAAAGAAATTTGCATAAATTAAAAAAGGGAATATCTAGCTTTGGCTGTTAGGTACATCCCGTTTATTGTTGGTTTAGTACCACTCTAAGGAGTAGGTACTATTTTTATTAACATAAATAATAAAAATAGTATTATGAAAACAAGTGAAAATATGATATAACAAAGGAATTTCTTTATTTTTCTCATATTATCAACTTCCCTTTCACATTATAAAATATAAGCTAGGGGGATAGTAGCTAAATAACTAAATATTCCTAATTTAATAGTATCATGTTAAGCACTTATGTGCAATTTAAAAATTGTAGTTTTTATTGGTAATTATTGGCACTAAAAAGCAGTTGCTATTTTGATACTTCTGTGATATAATATAGATGTATTTGGGGATGCTTTGGTTTCGACAGGAATAATAGAGCATAAATGGCAAGTCGAGTTGTTTACGTTATAAACTAACTTAAATATAACTGGAAACAGTATTAAAACAGCATTTGCTAACTTATTTAATAAAAACACTGAGTTAGCTTTCGCCTAGTATAGGTAAATGCACTGTCTTTTCTTAATTTCCTGTGTTAAGTTAAGATGGTTTATTTTAGCAGGATATAGTTATAGTTTGTCTAGACTATGATGGAATTTTTTAGACTAGGACTATTTTATTAGTTGATGGTTACTAGAAAATAGTTCGAATTTTCTTAATCATCTAAACTTGTAGAAGTTTATGTAGCTTTATTTTTGGACAGGAGTTCGAATCTCCTCATCTCCACCAATTAGTAATAACCCATTATTTTATAAGGGTTTTAATATTAATTTTTTTATTTACCCCTTATTTACCTCTTTTTTTAAAGTTATTCAATACATCTACAGTATGTTTTTTCTTGTCTGGAAACATATAGTAATATGTACTTTTTATAAATTCGATGGTATTTCCTAATCTTTTGGCAACTTCACGACTATTACATCCTAAATTATTTAATAAGGAAGCATGAGTGACGGAAGCTATGTGGAGTTATTCACTTGAAATTAGTTAGAACAAGTATTAAGTCTTGTTCTTTCTTTTAATTTATTACCAACTATGATAGAATGTTTTCAAGGAGGTTCTAATGAAAGAAATTATTAAAAACCAAACAATTTATTATGAATCTATAAATGTTCCAGAAAATATCTCTGTTTTAAAATATTTAAGAGAGTCTGAACATTCTTTTAATCTTAGATATGTAAGTTTTGACACTTTTGCAAAATTAAAAAGTGCTAAGGGTATTATTTATTTAAAAGATAGAAAGTTACTAGCAGGTTGTTCTGATATTAAAGGTAATGATTTTAAAAGTAGTGGTGGTTTAAAAGTATCTGATCCTAATAAAAATATAGTTGGTTCTTTTATTATTCAAAATGATAGAATTATTTATGATGCAAGATGTCCTTTTTATGAAGAAAGAGATTCTTTTGTTTATACTAATGGAAGAGAGTTTTATACAACTATGTCTATGAAAGAAATATTATTTGAAGAGTTAGAAATTAAAATACAATATTTAATATATCTTGGAAATAGATTAGAGAACAAAAGATTTGTAGATGATTTTGAAGAGGTAAGTAGAAAAGAGTTTTTAGAATATATTACTGATAAAGAAAAGGGTAGACTTATATTAAAGAAAATGAGAAAATATTATTAGGGAGGGTTCAATATGTTATTGCAGTTTTATTTAGAACAATTAGATTATAAGAATATGCCATTATTTCTAAGGAAGTATTTTGAATGTCCATCGTTGGTTAGATTAATGAGAGTTGGTTATTTTTGTGGAATGGATTTTGCTTCTAAAAGTGTTTATGATTTTAGTGAATATATTAGTAGATTTGCTCATTCACTTACAACTTCTTTACTAACTTATAAAGTAACTAAAGATAAGACTATGACTGTAGCAGCATTATTTCACGATGTGGCAACTCCTTGTTTTTCTCATGTTATAGATTATATGAATGAAGACTATGAAAAACAAGAAAGTACAGAAGAACTTACGGAAGATATCATTAAAAGTGATAAGTATTTACTTAAATGTTTAAAAGAAGATAATATAGATGTTGATGATATTATCAACTTTAAGAAATTTAGTATTGTTGATAATGATAGGCCTAAATGTTGTGCTGATAGGTTAGATGGTGTTATTTTAACTGGTATAGGTTGGACTAAAAATATCAATAAAGATGATATTAAAAAAATTATTAATGATGTTAGAGTATTTAAAAATGAAGATAATGAAGATGAAATTGGTTTTACTAGTAGAGATATTGTTTCTAAAATAATTGATGTTAGTAAAAGTATAGATTTGTATTGTCATACTAATGAAGATAATTATATGATGCAGTTACTTGCTACTATAACAAAATTATCTATTGATAGAGGTTATATTACTTATGATGACTTGTATAGTCTTAATGAAATAGAATTGTTTAATAAATTAAAGAATAGTAAAGATAAGGAACTATTAGATAAAATTAGTCTTTTTGAAAATATAAATATAGATTCTATTCCTAAAATAGAACTTCCTAATGTTAAGGTTAGAGTTTTAACACCATTAGTTAATGGTAAAAGATATAATTAGAGAAAAAGAGAGAACTTATTTTTTATGAATAAGTTCTCTATATTTAATTACTTAATCTATTAATTAGGCTTTTTTCAAAGACTTTAGCCTTTTCATTTTCATCAAATATTTCTTGTGTGTTAATGTGAGTTAAATCTGTATTATTAAAATATTTAATTATTTCTTTAACAAAAACTTTAAATTCTTCTTCATTTTTAAAGATTCTATAATTACTACTTATATCATGATAGTCATAAGTTTCTTCATTCATTAAGTAATAATAATCATCCTCTTTATCATGACATACTTTGACTTTGTTATCAATAATTAGAGAATAAACATCATCAATAGAATATGCATCATTTTCAAATGTGTGTCTAGCGTTGATGGTGGCAAAAGTTGTATCCTCTGGTATTTCATAATCTACACTTGTTATATTACTTAATGGTAAAGATGTTTGGAGCATGAGTCTTTTATTATAAAAATTAATACTATATATAAAATCTTCATTTTCTCTTTCATTGAATCTTTCTTTAGTAGTATAGCATCTTGCATCAACACTTTCTAATAGAACATTGCCTTGTTTATCTGTTATTGTAATGTAATGATTATTATATTTTTCACTATATTCTATTTTAGAAATAGTACCACTTATTCCTATGATTAAAGCTTCTTCAAGAACAGGAATAACTTCATCTCCTATTTTTAATGGTTCGCCATATATGTCTATACAACGTTTTTGTTTATCCATTAGATATCCCTCCTTTTAATTTAGTTATTATTATATAGAAGAATATAAAAATGTCAATTATTGTAGATTTATTTTTCTTAGTTTGATATGATTTATGTATGGAGGTTAGAATGAAAAAATATCGTTGTACTATTTGTGGTTATATTTATGATGAAGCGAAAGAAAAGGTAAAATTTGTTGATTTACCAGATGATTGGAAATGTCCATTGTGTGGAGCGCCTAAGAGTTTATTTGAAGAGGTTAAAGAAGAAAAGGCGGAAATAAAAAAAGAGTCTAAAGTTGAGGTTATAGAAGAAGATGATGATTTAAGAGAATTGTCTAACTACGAAATATCTTTGATTTGTTCTAATTTAGCTCGTGGTTGTGAAAAACAGTATTTAGAGGAAGAGAAAGATTTATTTAGAGAATTATCTAAATATTATGAAGGTTTAGAAGAAGATAAAACTGGTAGTTTAGATGATGTTATTAATATGATAGATAGTGATATTAATAGCTTTAGTAAGGCAGTGGAAGTATTCTCTAAATATAATGATAGAGGTGCTAAAAGGGTTGTTAATTGGGCTAATAAGAGTACTAATATTATGAAAGTAGTAATTGATACTTATAAAGAAAAGGGAATAGATTATATTAAAAATACAAAGATATGGGTTTGTGATATTTGTGGTTTTGTTTATATAGGAGATAATCCTCCTAAGGTTTGTCCTGTCTGTAAGGTTCCTAGTCTTAAGATATTGGAGGTGTGCTAATATGAGTAGTAAATGTGAAAGACATGCTTATCGTGATTTAGAAATATGTACTAAAGATTGTTTATGTCTTTTTGTCTGTCCAACTGGAGCGACTGATAATGAGACTGGGCAGATAGATTTTGATAAATGTATTGGATGTGGAGCTTGTGCAGCGGCTTGTCCATCAAAAGCAATTAGTATGTTACCTAGAGTTTATCCTAAACAGAAAGTAAAAGATAAAAGAGTTATCAGTGAATTATTTAAACTTGCTGATAGTAAGATAGAGCAGATTAAAGTTTTGAAAAATATGATAAATAACTCTAGTAATGATGATGAAAAACGTTTATATAAGGCTTTTATTCATTCTAATAAAGTAATGGTTGAAGATATGATGAGAGAGGCTGGGTTTATGTTACCTCAGTCATCTAATACTAATAAACTTTTACTTAGTCTTAAAGGTAAAGATGAAGAGATTGATAAAGTTATTAATAAACTATTAGATAAACTTGAAGTTAATGATTAGAGGGATGCTATGACAATAGAAGATGTTTATAGATATATGATTAGTGGATATTTTGGAGTTATGGAGATGGATTCATATAAGTTAAAAGAATATGTTCTTAATGATATAAAGAACTATATTAAAGAATATATGAAAGATAATCCTAGTGAAAACTTTAATTTAGATGAAGAAGTAGAGAACATTAAGAATAATGTATCTGTTAAGACTAAATTGCAAGATGCCTTACTTGTTTTAAATAAAATGGATAATGCTCCGATGGATTTAATTTTAGATATTAAACATAGATTGAAGACTATTAAATAAAATTATACTTTATGTATAGTTTTTTTGTTTTTACTCATATTAATATTGGGAGGAAAAGATATGGAAAATATTAAAGTGTCAGTACCTAATATGATTAGCTGTAAAGATTTAGATTATCTAAGTGATATGTTTAATTGGAATTATGGTGCTTATAAGAGTACTAGTAATGCTATTAATAGTGTAAGTGATAGTGAAATTAAAGATATGCTTAGTAAGGCTAGCAATGTATTTCAAGGTAATATTAGTAAAATCTTAAATATCTTAAATGAAGGAGGTAACAATGAATAATAATCAAATTTGTAATCCTAAAGTAGAGACTCCTAAAGGAATGGCTCTAAATGATAAAGATTATATTTCTTCATTACTTAGTACTTTAAAACAGTTAGTTAAAAACTATGCTGTTAGCTTAACAGAAGCATCTAATGAAACATTATATAGTGAATATAAAGAGATGTTTGATACTTATTCTTCATTACAAAGAGAAGTTTATGAACTTATGTTTCGTAAGGGTTGGTATGTATTAGAGAAAAGTGATGCTAATAAAATATCTAATAAATATCAAACTTTAAATCAGGAATTTATGGATTTGAATGGATAAAGACTAAAAAAGTCTTTTTTTCTTTTAGAATTGTGTTATACTAAAGTTATATTTGGTATTGGGGGAAATATTATGAATAATGAAGAGTTAGAAAAAAATGTAAATTATGTTATGGCACATTTGGATGAAGTGTTAGATAGTGATATGTTTGATGATATTATTAGTTATGACGTTCTTAGTAAAGTAGATGGTAATTTACGTAAAGAAATTAATGGCTTAGTTAATACTATTAACTATTATAAGAAAAGAAATGATTATAGGAATGTTTCTAAATATAAAGAAGCTTTAAAAGATGTTAAAAGTACATTAGAAAAGTTGAATAACTATAAAAGTAAGTATGTTGGAAGGTTAGAAGAATTACATGAGGCTTTAACTCGTTCTGATAAGATAAGAAAGAAAACTTTAAGTGAAACTTCATCTAAACCTAAAAGTGATAAAGTTACAGATACAGATTTATATACAGATTATAGTGAGTTATTGAAATTTAATGAACCAGTTGTTGGTGATTTGTTTGGGAGTTTTTTATATGATATTAGAACTAGTAAGTTTATGGATGAATATTCATCTGGCTTACAATATGAACTTCCTATTGAAATAGAGAAACTTTTAAAGAGAACAGATACTTTAAGCAAGGAAGAATTATTAACATTAAGTGTACTTACTATAGATGTTTCTCGAAATAAGATTAGGTCAATAGGTAAAGACTCTGTTTATGCTTCAATAGAGAAAGATTTTTTGAGAAGATTAATTAAAATTTTTGAAGAGTTAAAGCCAGTTAAGTATGAGTCTATAGATGAAGATACTAGTGCTTATTATGATATTTTAGAAGAATTAATAGATAATGATGCTAACTATACATACATTAGTAAACTTATGAGAGATATTCCTAATTTTGCATGTGCAAGAAAAGATGATAAACATTTTGCTTTTCTATTATTAGATAGATTTATAGAAAATTATAAATTAAAATTAGTTAATCAAGGATTACCTTATGTAGAGCCGGATTTTTATAAAGAATTAATTAGTTTGAATTTTTCTTTAGGACCATCTTTCAGTGAAGATGAGAAACTTGATTTTAGTTTGTTATTAGTTACTTTTAAAGACTATGTTATTTCTAAAAACTATAATAATAGTGAGAAAGTGTTTGATGATATAGACTTTATTGCAGATAGTATGGATAAGATAAAAATCATAGAAGAAAAACAAGATGATAAAGTTCTAGAAGAACTATCTTCTCTTAAATACAGAATGGCAGATGTGTCAAACTTTTATGTAAAGAATAATTATAGTGTTTCTTCTGCTTTTAAATTTGATAATATTTCTAATTATGCCTTTTCAGTTGATTATAGTAGTGATGATAATATTATTTTAAAAATTCATATTTTAGATACGGCTAGCTTTATTAAAGATGATAGTTTAATCTATGAAGAGATGAAAAGTAAAGATTTAGAACTACCTAGATTTGAACTTAATTCTTTTTATCCTGCTATGACATTTGTTTATACAATATTCAGTAATAATAAAATAAGTGATGTTAGAGTAACTTCTTCTGTTGTTAATATAAGTGAAGAGTATGCTAATCAAGATTTAGGTAATTATATGGATAACCCTCGTATTAAAGATTTGTTTAGTGCATTTAAAAGAATAAAAGATTATAGAAATATTGATGATATTTATTATAGTCAAGATGGTATTAAAGATTTTACTGATAGTATTTTAAATAAAGATATTACTAAGAGCTTTGTTAATAATAATATGCCTTTTATATATAAAGCTTACTTAGAAAATGGTAATGACTTAGTTAGAATTAATCATAATGCTGTTTGTGATAAGTTAATAGATATACCTAAGAAGGAAGCTCATAGGGTATTTGATATATTGGATGAAGTATATGATTCTTATTATGTTCCTAATGGAGGTAAGTTAGAACTTGATAGTAGTAAGTTTTTAGGATTGTATCTTTTAACTACTATTCATAGAATTCAAGATGGTGTTTATGATATTACTAAAGTAGAAGAAGAACTTAGTGAGTTATTAGTTACTTTAAATAATAGAGAAAAATATTTGCCTAGCTCTGTTTTAAGAAATAATGAGAGAAAAGTTAAAAGAATGGTTAGGATTTATAAGAAAAATAATAAAAAAGATGTTGTTTAGACAATGTCTTTTTATTATAATTAAATTTGTAAGAATAGTAAAAAATCATTTTAAATGGTATATAATATATTTTAGAGGAGGAATTTATGCTTGAGTTAAAGAATATAAATAAAAGTTATAAGACAGGAGATTTTGTTCAACATGCTTTAAATGATGTTAGTTTAAAGTTTAGAAAGTGTGAGTTTGTCGCTATTTTGGGAAGTAGTGGTAGTGGTAAGACTACTCTTTTAAACATTCTTGGGGGACTTGATAGATATGATAGTGGGGACTTAATCATTAATAATAAAAGTACTAAGAAGTTTAAAAGTGTGGAATGGGACTATTATCGTAATAATTGTGTTGGTTTTATCTTTCAGTCATATAACTTAATTAGTCATATTAGTGTTTTAGAAAATGTAGAGATGGCTTTAATACTTAGTGGTTATAAGAAGAAAGATAGAAAGGTTAAAGCACTTGAAGCTTTAGATAAAGTTGGTCTTAAAGACCATGCCCATAAAAAGCCTAATCAGTTATCTGGAGGACAGATGCAAAGGGTTGCTATTGCAAGGGCTCTTGTTAATGACCCTGAGATTATACTTGCAGATGAACCTACTGGGGCACTTGACTCTGTTACTAGTGTTCAGATAATGGATTTAATAAAAGAAATTGCAAAAGATAAGTTAGTTATTATGGTTACTCATAATCCAGAGCTTGCAGAGGATTATGCAACTAGAGTTATTGAACTTAAAGATGGAAAGATTTTAAGTGATAGTAAGCCTGTTAAAGATAAAGAGAATTCTAAAGATAAAGTAACTATTAAAAAGACTGTACTTGGATATGGGGCAGCGTTAAAACTTTCTTTTAATAATATTAAGACTAAGAAAGGTAGAACATTCTTGACATCTTTTGCAGCATCTATTGGTATTATTGGTATTGCTTTAATACTTTCATTATCTAATGGTTTTCAGAAGAAAATAGATGAATATGAAGCGGATAGTTTATCACAGATGCCTATTACGATTAGTACCCAGGCTATGAATATAAATGAAGAAGTTATGCAAGAGATGACTAGTAATAGAGATAAACATGAAGAGTATACTAGTAAAAATGTTATTTATCCTAGAGAAAATAGTTTAGAGACTATGATGCACTTTAATACTATTAATGATGATTATATTAATTATATAGAATCTATGGATAAAGATAATGTTTCGGCAATTAGTTATGAGTATGGTACTACTTTAAATGTTGTTACTAGAAATGCGGATGGTACTTATGGATTAGTTCCTACTAGTACTAATTATAGTATGTCTACTACATCTATGACTGGTGTTATGGGTTGGAGTTTATATGCTGATAAAGTTAATGGTAAGAGCATGTTAGAAGATAATTATGATGTTTTAGCAGGCTCTATAGATAAAGATACTCCTAGTGTTGTTATTGCTGTTAATTCTCGTAATGAGTTAGATAGTGGTACTTTAGAACAACTTGGATTTGATACAAGTAGTAATATATCTTTTGATGATATTTTAAATAAAGAGTTTAAAGTAATTCCTAATGATATTTACTATAATGAGATTAATAATTATTTTGTTCCTAGTAAAGATTATGAAGAGATGTATAATAGTATTGATGCGATTACAGTTAAAGTTACTGCTATTATAAGGGGAAAAGAAGATAAGAATTCTTTGACTCAGTCAGGAATTTACTATAATTCTGCATTAGTAGATGAGGTTATTAATAAGAATAAAGATAGTGATATTGTTAATAGACAAAAAGAAGTCAGTTATAATGTTTTAACAGGTCAAGCTTTTGATGATACAACTTCTACTGTTACTAAAGATAATATTTTAGGGGTGTTAGGTGCAGAAGTAACTCCTTTAATTATTTATATTTATCCAAAAGATTTTGATACTAAGGACTATATTACAGATTATTTAGATGACTATAATGAAGGTAAAGATGAAAGTGACCAAGTATTATATACTGATTATGCTTCTTTGATTAGTACTTTATCAGGTAGTATTATGGATGCTGTTACTTATGTCTTGATAGCATTTTCATCAATATCTCTTGTGGTATCTTGTATTATGATTGCGATTATTACATATATTTCTGTACTTGAGAGAACTAAAGAAATTGGTATTTTAAGAGCTTTAGGGGCAAGAGGTAAAGATATAACTCGGGTATTTAATGCGGAAACATTTATTATTGGAGTATGTAGTGGTGTCTTAGGACTTGTTATTGCTTATCTTTTGACATTCCCAATTAATTCATTAATAGAGAGTTTAGCAGATCTTCCTAATGTTGCTAGTCTTAATCCTGTTCATGCCATTATTCTTTTAGTAATTAGTGTTACTTTGACAGTTTTAAGTGGATTTGTTCCATCTAAAATGGCTAGTAAGAAAGACCCTGTTATTGCACTTAGGACAGAATAAAAAACGCTGAAGATTTTTGCGTAAATACACAAAAATCTTCAGCGAAACTATTGCTAAGCTTTATTCTTTTGAGTTATAATAAAATTATAAAAGAAGGAGCTGGTTTTATGAAACAAATTAAAAGAGATATTTATTTAAATAGATTAATCAATAGAAAAGAAAATGGTCTTATTAAAGTTGTTACAGGAATAAGAAGGTGTGGAAAATCGTATTTATTAGATCCATTATTTATTAACTATTTAAAATCTATTGGTGTAAAAGATGATCATATAATTAAATTAGAACTTGATAAAGAACAAAATAGAAAATATTTAGATGCTAAAATCTTAGATAAATATATAAGAAGTAAAGTTACTGATAAAGACATGTATTATATTATTTTAGATGAAATACAACTTGTAGCTGGTTTTGAATATGTTTTAAACGGTTTTTTATATGAGAGAAATATGGATGTTTATGTAACTGGTAGTAATTCTAAATTCTTATCAAGTGATATAATAACAGAGTTTAGAGGTAGAGGCGATCAGGTTAGAGTGTTCCCACTTTCTTTTAGTGAATATTTATCATGTTATGATGGAGATAAATATGAAGCTTGGGCCGATTATGTTACTTATGGAGGATTGCCTCTTATACTTTCTAAAAAAACAGATGAAGAAAAGTCACAATATTTAAAAGATTTGTTTAAGGAAACATATGTTAAAGATATAGTAGATAGGAATAATATATCAAGAGTTGATATACTTGATTCTATAATAAATATGTTAGCATCATCAGTAGGTTCTCTTACTAATCCTCAAAAAATTTATAATGCTTTTAAAAGTAATGGGGAAAAAGAGTTGTCATTAAATACTATAAACCTATATTTAAAGAATATAGAAGATGCATTTATTGTTAATAAATCTTTAAGATATGATATAAAAGGAAAAAAATACATTCAGACTCCTCAGAAGTATTATTTTACAGATGTTGGTTTAAGAAATGCAAGACTTAACTATAGACAACAAGAAGAAAGCCATTTGATGGAAAACATTATTTATAATGAATTATTAGTTAGAGGATATAATGTAGATGTTGGAGTTGTAGAGCAGAATGTTAAAAATAAGGATGGTAAAAGTGAGAGAAAACAATTAGAAGTTGATTTTGTATGTAATTTAGGTAATAAACGTTATTATATACAATCTTCTTTAAATTTGGAAACTAGGGAAAAGACTATTCAAGAGGAAAGATCTTTAATGAATATAGGAGATAACTTTAAAAAGATTATTGTTGTTAAAGATATAATTAAACCTTGGATTACTGAAGAAGGTATATCTGTTATTGGAATTATGGATTTCTTATTAAATCCTGATAGTTTGGATTTGTAATAGCTTATTTCTTTAAACTTTGCTATACTAAAGTAGTAAAGTTTTTATGCCGACTTAGCTCAGTAGGTAGAGCAACTCATTCGTAATGAGTAGGTCAAAGGTTCAAATCCTTTAGTCGGCACCATTTTATTGTTTAATGGAGTGTTATTTTATATTTTGAATGTAGGATAAAACATTGCAGTTAAAAATTAGCAGCAAAGAAAATATAATATTGGTGAGTAAATGTCGGACAAAGTCAACACTAAATCCGACATTTACTTTATAAAAATAATTGGCTAGATGTGGAAATTACTGATTTAAAAGATACTATTATTAATTATTTAAAATCTAATTTAGTTATTACTGTGTGATTTTTAATTGATTTTGTAGTATAATTATATTGGTTGAGAAGTTATTTTTTGGAGTGTTTATGAATAGAGAAATTATATTAGAATCAGATAATATTTATTATGTTAATGTTTCATATGATTTAATAGATGAATATTTAAAGATGTTTAATAATCCTAATATAAAGAAATTTATTACTGCTGACCCTAAGCCTTATACTTATGAGAATAGGTTTATGTACGTGAAAGAAGCTTTGGAAGAAAAAAACATAATAATATTTTCAATGTTTGATAAAAAAACTAAAAGTTTTATTGGTAATATTGATTTAAAGAATATTACATTAAGTAATGCTGAGATTGGTATTTTAATAAAAGAAGAGTTTCAAAATAGGCATTATGGATGGGAAGCACTTAAGAGATTTATAGATTATGGCTTTAATAATCTTAATTTAGATGAAATTTATTTGGTTGTGTATTCTAATAATTATAGAGCGATACATTTATATGAAAAATTAGGATTTGTGCCGTATAAGACTTTTAAGAATGTTGCAATTATTAATGGGGATGCTGTTGATACTATATACATGAAATTACATAAATAATAATTTTTTATTTTTCTTTAGTTGAAAAGATGAGTTCATCATGTTATGATAATAAATGAAGAATAAAGGGATGAAGTGTGAAAGGCGGTGTCTTATGGATATTGTTATTGAATTTTTTAGGGATACATTGGATGGCCCTTTTTATATCGTGTGGGTAGTAGTACTTGTTATTCTTATCTTTGCTTGTATTGGCTATTTAGCTGAGAAAGGTATTAAGAATAAAAAAGAGAAAGAAAAATATGCTACTGTTGATGATACTAATAATACGGCAGTTGTTCAAGATACTGTGGTTAGTGATGTAAGTAATGCTACACAAGTAGAGAGTAGTCCTGTTACATCTATTGCAGAGCCTGCTAGTAGTGTTCCAGTAGCAGAAGAAGTTTCAACTAGTGGTGTTAATAATACAGACGCTGTTCAAAATAACGTTATAAACGAACCAGAAGTTCAGACTGTTAATAGTAGTGTTGTAACACCGACAGTTAGTGAAGTTACGACAAGTGTTAATTCTAATAATACTGCTACAGTAGAGGCTCCTCAAGTAGAAGTATCACAACCTAATAATGTAGTTACACCTACTGTAGTTAATCCACAGATTGAACAAACTACTAATAATACAGTTAGTACTGATAATGTAAATGCTCCATCTAGTGAAGTTAGTCAAGTAGTTATACCAACTATTAATCAAGATGGAAATAATAATACAGTTTAGAGACAGTTAGGAGAGATTTTATGGTTATTACTGTTACAAGTGTTTTGACAATTTTGAGGAAAATTGTCGATATATCGATTGTTTGGTTAATGTTTTATATCATTTTAAAAAATATTAGAAATAGTGTTAAGCTTACTCTTTTATTTAAGGGAGTTATCATTATCATTATTTTAAAAATAGTTAGTGATTTGTGTGGCTTTACAACTGTTGGTTTACTTTTAGAGTATGTCATTATGTATGGACCACTTGCTTTAATTATAATCTTTCAACCGGAAATTAGAAATATTTTGGAGCAGTTAGGTCGTAATCAATTGTTAGGCCGTCATAAAGTACTTACTGTTGATGAAAGAGAACATTTAGTATATCAATTAACCCAAGCGATGGATTATTTAAGAAAAAATAAAATTGGTGCTTTAATCGTATTAGAGCGGGATATTAGTTTAGGTAATTATATAGATAAAGCTAAGAAACTTTATGCTGATTTATCTAGTGATTTGTTGATAGCAATATTCTATGAGGGTAATCCTTTACATGATGGAGGAGTTATTATTCAAGGTGATAGGATAACTTGTGCTGGAGCAGTATTTCCTACTAGTAGTAGTACTAAAATCAATAAAAGACTTGGAACAAGACATAGAGCAGCACTTGGAATTGCTGAAGAGACAGATGCTATTGCTTTAGTTGTTTCAGAAGAAACTGGACGTTTATCTGTTGCTATTAAAGGAGAGCTTTTCTATAACTTATCAATAGATGATGTTAGAATGATGTTAATAAATGAATTAAAGCCTAAGACTAGTAATGAGTACGATGAAGATGAAATAGAAGAGGAAGAGATATATGAAGAAGATAATTAGAGGTATTGGAAAGTTTTTTCGTCATATAGGTGCATTCTTTGATAAGTGGTTAATTACTCCTATTACTAAGTTAATTCTTAAAATTATAGATTTTTCTAAGAGTAATAGTAAAGGTTTAGAACGACTTATTGGTAAGAAACAAACCTTAATTGTAATTAGTTTAGTCTTGGCTTTGGCAGTTTTCTTTATTGTAGATAGTGAAGGTAATACAATGATTGATCAATATGCAGAGATTTTATATGATCAACCTGTTACAGCTACTTATAATGAAGAAGCTTATGTGGTTGAAGGATTACCTGATAGTGTTGATATAACATTAGTTGGTCAGAAAAGACATATCTTTTTAGCAAAACAATCCCCTAGTGGAGGAGTTACTGTTGATTTAACTGGTTTAAAACCAGGGCAACATAAAGTAACCCTTAAATATACACAACAATTAAAATCAATCGATTATAGACTTGATCCATCTACAGTTACAGTTACTATATATGATAAAGTTAGTGCTACTAAATCACTTACTTATGATGTATTACATCAAGATAATTTAGATACTAAATTAAATATAGATAATGTAGAACTTGATAGAAGTGAAGTAATAGTTAAAGGTGCTGAATATAAGCTTGATGAAGTTGCAACTGTTAGAGCATTAGTTGATGTGGATGATTTTCCTACACAAGAAGCTGGAGAAATTACTCTTGAAGATGTTCCTTTAGTTGCATATGATGCTAATGGTAAGACAGTAGATGTAGAAATAGTTCCTAAGACAGTGACTGCTAAAGTAACTGTATCTAGTCCATCTAAAAAATTACCTATTGAGATAGTTCCTAAGGGAGAGCTTGCTTTTGGTAAAGCGATTAAATCACTTAGTACTAATATAGATAGTGTTACTGTTTATGGTAGTGAAGAAGCTTTAGATAAATTAGATTCATTAGAAGTAGAAGTAGATGTTACAGGACTTTCTGATGATAAAGAATATACTGTTACTTTGAAACGTCCTAATGGTGTTACAGAGATAAGTGAGAAAACTATTACTGTTAATGTAACACTTGATGATTCTACAACTAGAGAAATTAATAATGTTTCAATTGCTACTGAGAACTTGGATACATCTAAATATAGAGTACAAGCTTTGTCGGAAGAAGATAGTAGAGTTACAGTAGTTGTTACTGGTAGTAAATCTATTATTGATAGTATAGATTCATCTACTATATATGCTTATGTAGATTTAGATGGCTTAGGTGTTGGAGAACATGAAGTAGAAGTTAAAGTTAGGGGAGATGATGTTAAACTTAACTATGCACCTAAGACTAAGAAAGTTAAAGTTAGAATTACTGCAAATAGTTAAAAAAGGGGCTGTCGAGAAATTAAATAATTAATTTCTGACAGTTTCTTTTTTTTGAAAAAAACAAAAACCTTGAAAGTATAAGCTTTCAAGGCATTTTGTGATACAATAATCTTGTTCAAGGAGTTGTATCACATGTCTTATTTTACTATAAAAAGGTCATTTTTTCTAGTTCCTTCTACTACTATGTTGAAGGAATTTGAAAAAATAGATAAATTTTTAGAAATTTTAGAAAAATCTGGTGTTGGAAAAATTATTGCAAGTGTAAAGTTAGTGGATAAAAATTGTAAAGGTAGAAAAGGATATAATCCATATAATTTATTCGCCACCATAATTTATAGTTTTGCAAAATTTAAAGCAAGCTTACGTGACATTGAAGATAAATGCATTTTTGATATTAGAGTTCAATATATTATGGAAGGTAAAATACCAGATCACTCTACTATAGGTAATTTTATTAATTTATATATATTGCCATATCAATATGAAATTTTTACTATAATAAATAAACAAATTATAAAAGAATTAAATTTAACTATATCAACAGTATATTTAGATGGTACAAAGTTGGAGGCTAATGCTAATAAATATAAGTTTGTATGGAAACCAAAAAAGTATCATGAAAATTTAGATATTAAAATTAGAAATTTAATTAAAGATATTGGTTATGTTGTTAATGACAAAGAAAATAAGTTAATAACATCCAATGATTTTTATATAATAGAGTTGTTCGGAAACCTTTAAAAAGGGGTTAACAAAATTATAAAAATATGATAAATTAATATTGGTTATACATGAGGTAGGAATTAAGAAAGTAGCCTTTATGGAGCAACTAATCATGTTTAA
>DVHC01000024.1 GCA_018712385.1 Candidatus Onthousia excrementipullorum
TAAATGCAAATATTTATTTATTAATTGATAATAGATATAAGTAGATTAATCTGAAACTAAGTGCAAGTGCTATTCTGAAAGTAGTTGCAAGTGTTATAGTGTTAGTTGCATTTACTTTCAGAATTAAGAAAGATTAATTTAATTACTAGAATTAAAGACTTTTCTTTATAAATTTGGTAAAATATAACTATAAATAGTGAAGTGTTTAGGAGGTTTATTTATGCAGGTAAGTGATGTTAAAAAAGCTTTAATAGAACAGAGAAAAATAAATTTGAAAGGTAATTTATATCATAAAACACAAATTGATTTTGCATATAATACTAATCATATGGAGGGCTCTACTATAACTCCTGATGAGACTGCAAGTATTTTTGATAATGGAACGATTTTAGCGAGTAATGATAAAGTAATTGTTTTAAAAGATGCTACAGAAACTAAAAATCATTTTACGTTATTTAAATATATGTTAGATACATTAGATAATCCTCTTGATGAAGATATGATTAAGAAATATCATTTTATTTTGAAAGATGGAACTTTAACTGATAGTGAAAAAGAATGGTTTAATGTAGGTGAATATAAGAAGAAAAAGAATTTTGTTGGAAATATTACAACAAGCTTACCAAAAGATGTTAGTAAAGATATGAAAGCTTTGTTAGAGTGGTATAATAATATAGAAAATAAAAAGTTAGAAGACATAATAGAATTTCATGTTAAGTTTGAGCATATTCATCCTTTCCAAGATGGTAATGGTAGAGTTGGTAGAATGATTATGTTTAGAGAATGTCTATATAATGATATAATGCCATTTTATATTGAAGATAGAAATAAAGACTTTTATATAAGAGGTATTAAAGAGTATCAACTTCATAATGAAAAAGGTTATTTGATAGATACTTGTTTAAATAGTCAAGATAATTATGAAAGAATGGCTAAATATTTTTTAGAAGATAATTAGTCTTTATGATGGAGGAAATATGATATTAAATAGTCAGGAAAATTATAAAGATAAGAAAAGTATAATTATTTATTTTAGTAGAGCCAATGAAAATTATGCTGTAGGTTATATCGATAAAGGTAATACAGAGGTAATTGCAGAATATATTAGAGATTTAACAGGCGCAGAACTTTTTAAAGTAGAACCTAAAGATAAATATGCAAGTGACTATAAAACTTGTGTAAGAGAAGCAGTTGAAAGAATTAGAAGTCATAATGCTCCTATTGTAAAAGAGCTTCCTGATTTATCAAGTTATGAAGTTATTTATATAGGTTCACCTGTATATTGTGGTAAGATGCCTGAAGAAATGGTAACTGCTCTAAAAGATAGAGATTTTACAGGTAAGATAATTAGACCATTTGTAACGCATGAAGGCTCAGGACTTGCTAATATTCCTAAAGAGATTAAAGAAGTTTGTAAAGGTGCGACAGTTTTAGATGGTCTTGAAGTTAAAGGTTCAACTGTAAATAGTGCTAAAGACAGAGTAGAATCTTGGATATAAAATGTTTCATTTTAGTATCTATACTCTTGAATTTAATATATATTTATGATAATATGAATATGTAAAGAAAATTTACATATAAATAAAAAAGAGGAATACCTAGTTTGCGATTTGGGTGTTACCTCAAAATGTTTTTTGTGTGAACACCCTAATTACAAAGTTGTAATAGGGCGTTTTTTATTCAAAGATGATTAAAAGAGCAATAATAATCAGTAATGCTGATATTAAAAAATCTTTTTTACTCATAAGCAAGTCCCCTTTCTAACCCCCTAATAAATAAAGCGAAAGAAAGAGGTAAACACCCATACTAAGTATTCCTAAATAGATAATAACATAAATGCATCTATAAAACAATCGAACAAGATACATTTTTTAATAGAAGTTTTGTTTGAAATAATATAAACATTATTAAAAAACTTAAAAGTAAGGACAAATTATTTTTTTCATATGTTAAAATAATATTAGGAAGTGAAACAAAATGAGAAAAGAGACTAAAGAATTCATTATTGAATATGATAAAGATATAGATTACATAGCTGATTTAATAAAAAAATTAGAACAGGAAGTAGATAGAATTCTTAATTTTTTTGAATTGAAGAATTTAAAAAAGAAAAAGAAAATAAAAATATGGACAAGTCGTAAAGCATATCAAACTCATTTAGAAAAATATGTTCCTAAATATTATGAATGGATGAATGCAGATACTTTTGATGGTAATATTAATTTATTATCAATTGAAGAGTATAGAAAAACTAGAGAACATAGTGATATAACATTAGAAGAATTTTTAGAAAATATAATTCATGAATTTGTTCATTCTTGCCAACAAGAAATAAATCCTGATTCTAAAAATGTTGAATGGTTTTGGGAAACACTTGCTACAAACTTAGGAAATCCATTTGATTATACAATTGATTTAAAGTTTAATGAAGACCAATTAATAAATGATTTTAATAGTGTTCCAAACAACTATGAAATAGCTTTTACTATAGGTAAATATTTATTAGAAAATTATTCTCATGAAGATATTATGCGATATGTAAGAAATCCAGAGATATTAAGGAAAGATGCTAGAAATATTTTTAACGAAGTAAAAGATAGAGTTAATTAAAGTCTTCTACATATAAGGCTTTAACAAGATAAGGTGTGATTTCATCTATATCATACCAACCTGAACTTTTAGAAGTATCTTCTAGTCCATTAGGATTAGAGACATAAACTTTATTATTATTTGATGCTAATAATACCATATAATGGGAAGTAGTAGTCCATCTGTTTTTTCCTAAATTACTAGAAAGACAGACGATAATTGGTCTATTACTTTTTAAATGTTTTAGTATTTCTTCATTCGATAAATGAAGAGAGTCATAATAAAAGTCTGAATTATTAATACCATAGGTTAGAGATAATTCATCTCCGAGGGTATTATAATCCATGACAGGATAATATCTTTTTCTTAAATCTTCTGGAGTAAAATCAAAACCATAACCACTTAATACTATAGCAAGAGAAGTAATACCACAACCTGTATCTTTCATAACTCCTCCCCAGTAAGTATTATTACTCCAAGAAGCATTACCATTTTGTTTATATTCAATATAAGTTTTCTTATAAGGAGAATTAGTTGTGAAGGTGGAAAAATATCCATCTTCATTTTCTGTTTTTTCTTTTCCTAGTCCTTCATAATCATTACTAGTATCTTCTTTTATTACTTCATAACTAGGATAATTTATTTCTATATAGTTTTCATAAAAATAAAACCCTAATCCTATAAATAAACCTAAAATAATAATATTTTTAAACTTTAATCTTCTTTTCTTTTTCATTAAATCATTCCTTTTGTCCTTAATTATATAAAGATGATTTAATAATAGTTTTAATAATTACTTAATAAATTCTTAAGTTTTTCTTACGATTAACTACTTTAACTGAAAAAGTAAGACTTCTGTGTTATACTTTAGGTATAAATGGAGGAGAAATATGAACATACTAGTTTTAGATGATGAAAAAGAAATCGCTGATTTAGTAGAAGTGTATTTAAAGAATGAGAACTATAATGTTTATAAATTTTATAATAGTAAAGATGCTATTAAGTGTATTGATGAAGTACCTTTAGACCTTGCTATTTTAGATATTATGTTACAAGATATAGATGGTTTTAAGATTTGTAAATATATTAGAGATAAGGGCTTAAAATTCCCTATTATAATGTTAACTGCTAAAATAGAAGATAATGATAAGATTAAAGGCTTAACAATTGGAGCGGATGATTATATTACTAAACCTTTTAACCCTTTAGAGTTAGTAGCAAGAGTTAAAGCTGTGTTAAGAAGATATAAATTATATAATAAAGAAATAGATAATGATATATTAGAGATAAGGGGACTTGTAATAAATAAAAAAGAACATAATTGTTATCTATATGATAAAAATATAGATTTAACACCTATAGAGTTTGAGATATTACTTTATTTAATGACTAATAAAGGTAAAGTTGTAAGTAGTGAGGAATTATTTGAAAAAGTTTGGAAAGAGAAATATTTTGATAGTAATAATACGGTTATGGTTCATATTAGAAGAATAAGAGAAAAATTAGGTGAAGATACTAAAAGACCTAAGTTTATTAAAACTATTTGGGGAGTGGGATATAAAATTGAAGATTAAAAGTATAACAAAGTTAAAAATTAAATTGTGTTTAGAATTATTAGGTAATATTTTATTATTTCTCTTTATCTTTTTTGTTGTTTATTTTCTTATAACTTTATTATTTGAAAACTCTTTATCAGTAGCAGTTTCTAATATTAATTATGATTTATATGCTTTTATTGTAAATAATAGAGATAATATTCTTTATGTTTATTTAGGAATAGTTTTAATTATTTCTATTTATAGATTTATCTCTAAATATGTAAATAGTATTAATGAAGTGTATGAATCCCTTGACCTTATCTTAAAAGAAGATGATGAGGCGATTAAACTACCTAGTGAAGTAAATGATTTTTCTAAGAAGTTAAATGATATTAAATATAATTATATTTTATCTAAGAAGAAAGAAGAAGATGCCATAATTAAGAAAAACGATTTAATAATGTATATGGCTCATGATTTAAAAACACCACTTACTTCTGTTATTGGTTATTTAACTTTGTTATTAGATGAAAAGAATATATCTAATAAAACAGAAGAAAAGTATTTAAAAATAGCTTTAGATAAAGCTTTAAGAGTAGAGTCTTTGACTAATGAGTTTTTTGATATTACTAGATATAATTTACAAGAGATTCCTATTGATAAGAAAGAGATAAATATAGCATATCTTTTAAGACAATTAACTGATGAGTGTTATCCAATGTTAGAAGAGAACAATTTAAAGTGTAAGTTAACAGCAAGTGATAAGGTAATGTATTTAGGAGATGGAGAGAAACTTGCTAGAGCTTTTGATAATTTATTAAAGAATGCTATTAATTATAGTTATGAGAATACGACTATTGAAATAACTTTAAAAGAAGATGATGAAGCTATAAATATTGTTTTTAAGAATAAAGGAGAAAAGATTCCTAAATATAAACTTGATAAGTTGTTTGATAAGTTTTATAGAGGAGATGAGTCTCGTAATACTAAAATCGGCGGGGCAGGTCTAGGTCTTGCTATTACGAAAGAGATAATTGAATTACATAAAGGAAAAATAGAAGTAAGAAATGATGATGAGTTTATAGAATTTTTAGTGGAACTTAAGAAAAAATAAAAGGATTGTAACCTGTATTAAGGAAACAATCCTTTAACTATTTTTTTACTTTCGAAAAAGGTTTATGTCTTATTTCTCCAATAGATGTATTTTCACAGATATCTTTTAAATTCTTTAATAAATTTATAAGTTCTAATCTTTTATTAGTTAAATCGTCATCTTTATATTCAATAGTTCCAACTTTGTTTTCTTCTTGTTCAATAACATTGTCATTATAAACTAGAGTGTTATAAGAGATATTTATCTTATCAATGTTATCAGTTTTGAGTATTATTTTATCAGTAGCATTTAAAGAACTATTATCGTCAGTAATAATTTGTTGTTTAGCATCACATTCAACTTCCTTACCATTTACTGTAGAATTAGTAAGTTCTATATTTTTATAGGCTATCATAGATACTTTAGTTCTTTCTTTTTCTTTTCCAATATTAGCATTAATAAGATTAATATTAAAAGTCGCACCTAGTTTAATACTTAAATCAGCACCAGCAAGGGCAACTTCATTAGTTAAATCCATATTCTTAATAGTTAAGTTTTTGGTATCTATCATTAATAAATAAAATGCTCTTATATGATTATTGTCTAAAGTACAATCACATTTAGCTTGGATACCAAATCCGAACTCAAAATTACAATTTTTTATAGTAATATTACAATCTTCATTATGATAATTATAGATATAAACTTTTTTGTCTGTTATATTAATACCTTCAATTACATAATAAACAGGCTTATCTAAATTATATGTTTTAGCAAATTCTTTGTCTTCTATTCCATTACATATAATGGAATATTCATATTTTTCCTTTTTAATTTTATTTTTTTTAACATAGCAGATAAGTTTATCATCTTCTTCAACCACTTTTCCTAAATTGCCAACAAGATATTTCTTTATAATATTTCTAACCGTGGTTGTAAGTAAAATTTTTCTTAAAGCTTTTTTTAATATTTTCATATTATCTTTCCTCCAGTTGTTTCATATTATAGCATAATACTCATAAAAAGCAACTATACATTAAATAATATCTTGACTTGGAGTTAACTCTAAATGATAGAATTTGTTTTAGGAGGTAGATAATTTTGAAAGATTTATATTTAGAGTGTTACTCAGGAATAAGTGGGGATATGACAGTAGCAGCTTTATTAGATTTAGGAGCTGATTTAAATAAACTAAAAACTACGTTAAAAGAATTAAAGATAGATGATGAGTTTGAGATAAAGGTCTCTAAGGTTTTAAAAAGTGGCATAGAGGCGAATGATTTTGATGTTATTTTAAAACATAAGCATGAGCATAATCATGACCATCACCATCATCATGAACATAGAAATTTAGATGATGTTTATAAAATTATTGATAGATTAAGTGATGAAAAAGTTAAGAAGCTTGCAAAAGATATATTTAAAGTAGTGGCAGTTGCAGAAGCGAAAGCTCATGGTAAAAGTATAGAAGAAGTACATTTTCATGAAGTCGGGGCAGTTGATTCTATTATTGATATTGTATCAGTTGCTTTCTCTATAGTAAATCTTGGAATAGAAAATGTTTATGTTTCAACTCTTTATGAAGGAAGAGGCTTTGTACACTGTGCTCATGGGGATATGCCTGTTCCTGTTCCTGCTGTTTTAAATATAGTAAGTGATTATGGTTTAGATATTAAAATTACTGATAGAGAAGGAGAAATAATTACTCCAACAGGTGCTGCCATAGTTGCAACATTAAAGAATAAAGAAGAATTACCTGAAAAATATAAGATTAAGAAAGTTGGACTTGGTGCTGGTAAAAGATATCCTGATAGACCTAGTATGGTTAGAGCAATGTTGATAGAGGAAGATTAAATATTATGAATAAAAAAATAATTTATATTATTGGGGTTATACTAGTATTAGTAGTAATTTTCATAATAGTTTTTCTATTAAATAAGGATGAAGGTGATAATAAAAAGATGGAAAATATTAAAGAAAATGTATCTAATGATATTACTTTTGATTTTGATACTCATACTGTATTGTTAAATAGTGGTTATATAATGCCTTTAAATGGGATTGGTACTTATAGCCTAACAGGGGCTGAGTGTTATAACTCGATAAGAAGTGCTTTAGATTCAGGTGTTAGGTTAATTGATACTGCCTATATGTATAATAATGAAGAAGAAGTAGGTAGAGCGATAAGAGATTCTAATGTACCAAGAGAGGAAATCTTTGTTATTACAAAAATTTATCCAACTCAGTATGATAATCCTGAACAAGCGATAGAAATGGCTTTAGAGAAATTAGATATTGGCTACATTGATATGATGCTTTTACATCATCCAGGAGATGGGGATGTCGAAACTTATAAAGCAATGGAAAAATATGTAGAGCAAGGTAAGATTAGGTCTCTTGGTTTATCAAACTGGTATGTAGAAGAGTTAGAAGAGTTTTTACCACAAGTAGATATAATGCCTGCTTTAGTTCAAAATGAAATTCATCCCTATTATCAAGAAAATGATGTTATTCCTTATATTCAAAGTTTAGGTATTGTCGTACAAGGATGGTATCCATTTGGAGGAAGAGGACATACTAGTGAATTATTAAATGATGAAGTGATAGTTGATATTGCAAAAAATCATAATGTAAGTGCTGCTCAAGTAATACTTAGATGGAACTTACAAAAAGGAGTAGTAGTTATACCAGGTTCATCTAATCCCGAACATATTAAAGAAAATACAGAACTTTATGATTTTGAATTAACTATTGATGAGATGAATAGAATTAATGCTTTAGATAGAAATGAAAAACATGATTGGTATTAAAAAGAAAGGAAAGAGATAAAGTGAAAGAAGAAAAATTAAATTTAACTAATGAATGGGATAAAACATTTCCTAAAAGTGATAAAGTAAATCATAGAAAGGTAACATTTCATAATCGTTATGGAATTACGTTAGCAGCAGACCTTTATGAACCTAAAGAACATAAGGATAAATACGCAGCTATTGCTATTTGTGGACCTTTTGGAGCGGTTAAAGAGCAAGCATCTGGTCTTTACGCCCAAGAGTTAGCAGAAAGAGGTTTCTTAACAATTGCCTTTGACCCATCTTTTACTGGTGAAAGTGGAGGTATTCCTCGTTATATGGCTAGTCCTGATATAAATACAGAGGACTTTCAAGCAGCAGTTGACTTTTTATCAGTTCAAGAAAATGTTGACCCTGAAAAAATTGGTATTTTAGGTATTTGTGGTTGGGGTGGCATGGCTCTTAATACAGCTTGTATTGATACAAGAGTTAAGGCAACTGTTACATCTACTATGTATGATATGTCAAGGATTAATGCTAATGGTTATTTTGATAGTGGTGATAATGAAGAAGCAAGACATAATCAAAGAGTTGTTTTAAATAATGAGAGAACAGAAGATTATAAAACTAATACTTATAAAAGAGCAGGTGGAGTTGTTGACCCACTTCCAGATGATGCTCCCTTCTTTGTAAAAGATTATCATGATTATTATAAAACAAAAAGAGGTTATCATAAGAGAAGTCTAAACTCTAATCTTGGTTGGAATGTAATTGGTACTATGTCTTTTATGAATCAACCTATCTTAACATATAGTAATGAAATAAGAGGTGCTGTTTTGATTATTCATGGGGAAAAAGCTCACTCTTGTTATATGAGCCGTGATGCTTATAAGAATATGACCGAAACAAGTAAATATACTGACAATAAAGAATTAATGATAATACCTAATGCTGTTCATACTGACCTTTATGATAGAAAAGATATTATTCCTTTTGATAAGATAGAAGAATTCTTTAAAAATAATTTAAAATAGGAGAGTAATAGACTCTTCTTTTAGTAAGGTGATAAATTATGAATAAGAAAGTATTGGTTGGATTATTAATAGTTATTATAATATTAGTAGTAGTTTTTATAATAATTAATTTAAAAGATGATGATAGTGATAATTCTAATAATAATGATAATAAGCAAGAGACAGATATAAATACTAATGAAGAAGTAGAGGGAGAGAATTTAAGTATGAAGATAAATTTAACAATAAATGGTAATAATTTTACAGCAACACTTGAAGATAATGAAACTACTAGAGAATTACTTAATAGATTACCATTAGAACTTAATATGAGTGAATTAAATGGTAATGAAAAGTATTATTATTTTGATGATAGTCTTCCTACTAATAGTTATAGACCTGGTAGTATTAATACTGGAGATATTATGTTGTATGGAAATGACTGCTTAGTTATCTTTTATGAAAGCTTTAATACGACTTACAGTTATACAAGAATAGGAAGAATAGATAATGCTGATAACTTAGATGAAGTTGTTGGTAGTGGAAGCGTTAATGTTAGAATAAGTAAATAGTTTTGTTTGAGCAAAAATAGTTAGTATGGAAATGCTAACTATTTTATGTTAAAATCATTTTATCTAAAGAAGGTGAGTCTATGAAAGGACAAAATATGTATCTAGCATTTGGTAGTGAAGTCATCTATGATGATGCTTCCTTTTTAATTGAAGATAATGATAAAGTAGGTGTTGTTGGTGTTAATGGAGCAGGGAAGACTACTTTATTTAAGATTATCTTAAAAGAGGAATCTTTAGATGCTGGTAAGATTACATTAAATAATAAAAGAATTGGCTATCTTCCTCAAGAGATTAATTTCACTGATAAAGAGAAAAATGTCTTAGATTATTTATATAGTGGAAGACCTATTGAAAAGCTAGAACAAGAGTTAAATAAAGTCTATGAGAAATTAAGTAATGCTAGTGAACTTGAACAAAATAAACTTTTAAGACAAGCGGAAAAGATTCAAAGTGAACTTGATAGTTTAAATCAATATACGGCTGAGGATGAATTATTATCATTAATTGAAAACATGAAGATAGATAGTGAATTGTTAGAGATGAAAGTAGGAGATTTATCAGGAGGACAAAAGTCTAAAATCGCTTTTGCAAGACTTCTTTTTTCAAACTCTGATATCTTACTTTTAGATGAACCTACTAACCATTTAGATGCTAAGACTAAAGACTTTGTTATTAATTATTTAAAGAATTATCATGGTATGGTTTTAGTTATTAGTCATGATATAGACTTTTTAAATGAAGTAGTTACTAAGACCATGTTTATTAATAAAGTTACTCATAAAATAAAAGTATATAAGGGTAATTATAAAGAATTTAAAAGACTTTATGCTAATGAAATGATAGAAAAAGAGCTTAGAATAAAAGAGCAAGAACGTGAAATAAAGAAACTTGAAGAAGTTGTTAAACGGGCTGAGGGAGCATCTCGTACTAATCACAATTTAAAAAGATTAGGTCAGTCTAGAAAGAAGATGTTGGAGAAAAAGTTAGATGAATTAGAAGTAAGAGAAGAAAAATATAAGACTGTTACGATGAAAGTAGAGCCAAAAGAGGTCAGTGGAAAAATACCTTTAGAAGTGAAACATTTAACTTTTCATTATCCTAGTAAGAGTGATTTATATCATAATTTATCATTTCAGATGGCAAGAGGAGAGAAGTTTTTAATAGTTGGAGAAAATGGTGTTGGTAAGTCAACTTTATTAAAACTAATTGTTGGTAAATTAAAACCTATTAAAGGAGAAATAGACTATGGCTATCATGCCTCTATTTCTTATTATGCCCAGGAGTTAGAGATATTAGATGAAGATAAAACTATTTTAGAAAATGTGGATAATCCTAATTATAGTGATAATGAGTTAAGGAACTTTTTAGGTAATTTTCTGTTTTCTAATAATGATGTCTTTAAGAAAGTAAAAGTATTATCACCTGGAGAGAAAGCACGAGTTGCCTTATGTAAAATACTTATTCAAAGAACTAATATCATTATATTAGATGAACCTACTAATCACTTTGACCCAGAGACTCAAGCAATTATTGGTGAAAACTTTAAAAATTATACCGGTACTTTAATTATTGTTAGTCATAATCCATCTTTTGTAGAACAAATTGGAGTTACTAGGATGTTAGTCTTACCAGAAGGTAAAATTGTGGAATATAAAAAAGAATTACTACATTACTATTATTACTTAAATACTGAATTGGTGTAGTATTGAATAAATAAATATTCAGTTTTATAATGATAGTAGGAGATGATAAAAATGGCTAAAAAATATTTAGGTGTAAAACCTTATTTATTTCCAATGCCTGTTTTAATGATTGCAACATACTGTGAAGATGGTAGTGTTGATGTTATGAACATGGCTTGGGGAGGTATTTGTGATAACAATAAGGTAGCTTTAAATATTACAGAGTCTCATAAGACATCACAAAATATTAAAGAAAGAGGTGCTTTTACAATTAGCGTTGCTGATATTCCTCATTTGAGAGAATCAGACTTCTTTGGCACAGCATCAGGTAATAGAATGAAAGATAAGTTTGAACGAAGTGGCATGCATGCAGTTAAAAGTGAAAGAGTAGATGCTCCAATAATTGAAGAGTATCCAATTACTTTAGAATGTAAAGTTGATAAGATTCAAAAAGATGAAGATGGCTTTAGAGTAGTTGGAGAAATAGTTAATGTTTTAGCAGATGAATCTGTCCTTGATGATAATGGTAAAGTTGACCCTACTAAATTAAATGCTTTTGTCTTTGACCAATTCCAAAATGGATATTATGCAATAGGAGAAAAAGTAGGAGAAGCTTGGAAAAGTGGAAATAAGTATATGAAGTAGTGAATTCTCAAAGTAAATGCCCGTGATAAAATAAGTGGTATCAATAGACAAGTAATAACCCGTTAAGAATAGGTTATAAGGAAATGACTATAAAAAGCAGTTGATGTTTGAATTAGACAACTTATAGCCCGTTAAATATTAAGTGAAAAGAAGCCATAAAACAGCAATGTTATTAACTTAAGAAAAATTAAGATAAAGGATTTAATCTTTTGTCTTTTTTTGTTATGATTAAAAAAAGGATGAAAAGAGGTACCAATGGGTTATAAGAAATATAATGTAGATAAAACAAAAGA
>DVHC01000025.1 GCA_018712385.1 Candidatus Onthousia excrementipullorum
TAATTTCCATTAATTCTATTTTTCAAAGAACAATTTACTACCTTTTTGATAGTTTTGAATTAAGATTTTCATCTCAATATCATTTTCATCTAGTATGTCTAGTTTTCCATAAAACTTTTCACACTATCTCTATTTTATATTTATTATACTATAATTATTTTAATATATAGCTCTTAAATATGTTTGCCACTTTCTTTTGTATATTTCTTTTGAATTGTCAAAGCTAAGGCATGCAATCTTACTCTCATATCTAATAATTGATTAGTTGTATAAAAATCTTTTTTATTACTATCATATGATAAATTATATTTTTCTGCATATGAATATAACATTGGATATTCGTGTTCTTCTAGATATTTCCAAATTCTTTCTTCTTCGTCATAAATAAAATCCATACCACATATTGCACCAACTTCTCGTTTACATTTAGTGGCAACGTTAATACATGATTTCATGACAGTTTCTGGAACTATTGCATTGTTAGGGTCTATATCATGTGCTAATAATATTTTTTGTTCAATGTTTTCATAACTATCTTTACCAAGTAAAATACTATCTCCTCCGGATACTGTATTTGAAATAATGCTTTCACTACCTAAAAAATATGGTGATGATGGGTCTTGTAAATATCTATCAAATAAACCATAATGTTTTTCTTCTTTTGGTTCTATAGGAGCGGAATATTTAAGACTTGATGCTAAGACGTCACCTGATGATGATGTTAATACTCTCAAAGAGGTATTATACTTAGTTGGTGTTTTAATGTATTTTTGGATTATCATTTTATCATGAAATTCTTTTTTATAATCTATAAAGCCTATAGAAATAGGCGTATTAGAACGTCCAAATTCATCAAATATTACATCATCACCTAAATTCCACTTTTCTTTTGCTTCTTCTATAGCAACTTTTTTGGCATAAGGCGTTATTTCATTATAAAATCTTTTTAGTATTTCAAGTTGTTTAGGAGTCTTTATTAAAAACTTTTCTTTACCACCTTGACTATCTTTATTTTTTAAAACAAAGGGTAAAGGCGGTAAGTTTTCAGGAAAAGAATCAAGAGGAAAAGATACTGTAAATGGTTCTGTTATCCCCTCTTCCATAAGAAGTAGAGCAATTTTGTTATCTTTCTTAGTACTATACTCTTCTTTAGTCTTATTTATATGTTTATCTAAACAGGGAGAGAAGAAAAAAGTATCTTCATTAACTATTCTGTCGTCTGTCACAATCTTATAACCTTTTTCATAAAGATATTTAAACATTTCTTTATAGGCTTCATATACAGGATTACTGTATTTAGATGGTATATCTGGCATAACAATAGCTTCTAATTCTTGATTTATCCATTCTCTCTTAATATAAAGTTCATCTATATCAATATATATTTCTTGACCATTCCCATTTGGCAATTCAAGTATATTCATAATAACACCCCTAACTATTTATCTTTTCTAAAAACTCCTCTTCTGTCCATATTGGTATGTTTAAACTTTTCGCTTTATCATATTTACTACCTGGGTTATCTCCTACAATAACAGCATAAGTCTTTTTAGATACAGAGCCCACTGTCTTACCTCCAGCATTTTCTATTAAAGCTTTCGCTTCATCTCTTGTTAATTTAGTAAGGGTTCCTGTTAAGACAAAGCTTTTATCAACAAAGTCTTCATTAAGATTTAACTCTTCACCAATATATTCCATATTAAGTCCTAAGTCTTTTAGTTCTTCTATTATCTTTAGATTATCAACATTTGCAAAATAGTCTACTATATTCTTTGCGATAATAGGACCAATATCTGGAATCTCTACTAGTTCATCATAGGTTGCCTTACTTAAATTATCCATGTTTTTATAAGTTTTGGCAAGTATTTTAGCTTTTTCTTTACCTACATTTTTAATGCCTAAACCAAATAATAAACGCTCTAAAGAATTAGATTTACTCACCTCAATAGCATTTAATAAATTAGTAACAGATTTTTCACCATAACCTTCTAGTTTCGTTAAGTCATCTTTTTTAGATGATAATCTATAGATATCAGGAATAGTACTTATGAACTTAAAGTTATATAAGTCTTCCATTAATCTATCTCCTAGCCCATCTATATTCATGGCAGGACGAGAAACAAAATGAATAAAACTTTCTATGTGTCTAGCTGGACAATTAGGATTAGGGCAATAATAATCTACTTCTCCTTCTTTTTTTATTAATTTAGTATTACAAATAGGACAGTTAGTAATCATTTTAAAAGGTATCTCTTTACCAGTTCTTCTTTCTATTTTCGCTTCTACTACTTCTGGAATAACATCTCCTGCTTTTCTAATAGAGACTGTATCATGTATCATTAGTCCTTTTTTTAGGACATAATCTTCATTATGAAGAGTCGCTCTACTTATAGTAGAACCCATTAATTGTACTGGGTCTAAGATAGCATTAGGAGTTATTTTACCAGTTCTTCCTACGGTAAATAATATATCATTTAGTTTAGTTAATACTTCTTCAGCAGGAAATTTATAGGCAATTGCCCATCTAGGAGTTCTTGCGGTAAAGCCTAGAGTTTGTTGATCTTTAAGATTATCTACTTTAATAACAACACCGTCAATATCATAAGGAAGGTCTTTTCTTATTTCCCCTTTTTCATGAATATAAGTCATTACTTCATCTATATTTTTAACTATTCTATTATTAGGATTAGTCTTAAAGCCTAAACTTTTCATAAACTCTAATGCTTCATGATGAGTTTTAATTCCAAAGTCTTCTGGATTAGGTAAATGGTATAAAAAGGCATCTAAATTACGTTTGGCAGCGATTTTAGAGTCTAGCTGTCTAATTGACCCTGCGGCAGCATTTCTAGGGTTTTGAAGGGGTTTCTCGCCCTTAGAGATACGTTCTTTATTAATTTTTTCTAGTGTTTTTTTACTCATATAGATTTCTCCTCTTACTTCAATATCAAGAGGTTGTTTTAACTTTAAAGGTATACTTTTAATAGTCTTAACATTATGAGTAATATCTTCTCCTACAACACCATTACCACGAGTCGCTCCTCTTACTAAAACTCCTTTTTCATATTGTAAGGAAACAGATAAACCATCTATTTTAAGTTCACATACATAATTAGAATGAACACCACTATTTTCAATTCTTTGTAAAAACTCTATTATCTCATCTTCATTAAAAACATCTCCTAAAGATAACATAGGAATAGTATGCTCTACTTTTTTAAATTCATCTATTACTTCTCCTCCTACTTTTTTAGTAGGTGAAGTATCAAGTACCCACTCTGGATGTAGTTTTTCAATAGTTTCAAGTTCTCTATAGTAAGCATCATACTCTTGGTCTGTTATCTTAGGGTCATCTAAAACATAATAGTCATAAGAAGCATCATTTAATATTTTTATTAGATAATTCATTCTTTCTTTTGTAATGTTATTTTCCACAGATTCTCACTTCCTTTTAGTTGTTTATCCACAAGTGTTGTGGATAAAGTCCTTCGTCAGTTAGTTTTCTTAAAGCTTTTACCACAGTTTCTTTATCTTCTTTATAAGTCATACCATACCAAGTAGAAGTTGTATTTATAACATCTATAGTCTTAATGTTCTTCCTAAGGCAAGTATCTAAAACATCAGGTATCTGGAATTCATAATCATCAAGATTTTTTTGATGAAGTGATAAGAATAAATATAATTCATCACTTAGAATATCAAAGATATCAGGTGAAAATAGTAATAGGTTCATACATACTAGAGTGTCTTCATCTATTTCTTTACCATTACTACTGTATAAAGGAGCGGCAATTATTTTATTTCTTTTAGGTGCTACTTTAGACTCAGTTATCCTTAATAATTTATTATCTTCTACTTCCATAATACCTCTTTTAGATGTTCCATTAGGACTTAGAGTATTACCAACCTTATATCCTACAATACCATAGTGGTTATATATAATATCATCTAGATATTTACTTGCTTTTAAAAAGGCATCTTTACCATAGTAATCATCAGCATTTATGACTGCGAATGGTTCATTAATTTTATCTTTAGCACAAAGGATAGCATAGGCAGTACCTAGAGGTTTAATTCTTTTCTTTAATAAGGCTTTAAATCTGGTTGGTATATAATCATCATTTTGAAAAGCATATTCTACTTTAATATAAGGTTCTATTCTTTTTCCTATAGTTTCTTTAAATTTTTCATAAAAATCTTCTTTAACTATAAAAACAACTTTAGTAAAGCCTGCTTCAATAGCATCATAGATTGAATAGTCTATGATGAACTCTCCATTAGGTCCTACTTTTTCTATTTGTTTTAATCCTCCAAATCTACTACCAAGGCCTGCTGCCATAATTAATAATGTTTTATCTTTCTTCATAATTCTCTCCTTCATATAAGTTATTATTATATATTTTATCTTTAATCATATCATTTATAGCATTTACTACTAACTCTTTATCTTCTTTATAAGTTACTCCATACCACTTAGCATGAGTTTCTATGACATCTACTGTTACTCTATTTTCTTTTAATAGTTCATTTAGGACTATTGGTATTAAGAACTCACAACTATCTAGGTTATCTCTATTATCTTCTAAAAAGATAGGTAGTTTTTCTTCTAGGATGTTAAAAAGGCTAGGAGTAAATAGTAACATATTCATAGAACAGATAGTATCTTTTTCTACTTCAAAAGGACTACTACCATCTAGGGGTGATACTTTTACTAAACTACCATCTAACTCAGTACTACTTTCAATTATCGTAATTAGTTCATTATTATCATTTACTTTACAGACACCTCGTTTAGCGGCTCCATTTTCGGTTAAGGTATTACCAAGACGATAAGCGATTAAGCCATAATGATTATCTTTAATTTTAGATAGATAATCACTTGCTTTCATATAAGCATCTCTTCCATAAAAGTCATCTGAGTTAATAATGGCGAATGGTTCCTTTATTTTATCTTTAGCACAGAGTATGGCATGTGCAGTACCAAGTGGCTTTTTCCTTGTCTTTAATAGTTCTTGATACTTTTTAGGTATATTATCATTATTTTGAAAAACATACTCTACTTTTATATGAGGTTCTACTCTTTTACCAATAGTCTCTTTAAAAATATCATAGTTTTCTTCTTTTATAATAAAGACTACCTTATTAAAACCTGCCCTAATCGCATCATAGATAGAATAATCTATAATAAATTCATTATTAGGTCCAACTGGTTCAATTTGTTTTAGTCCTCCAAATCTACTACCCATTCCGGCAGCCATGATTAATAATGTTTTATCTTTCATATGTCCTCCTAATATTATTTTTCTTTTAAAAATCTTTTTAACATAAATGTTAAGAAATATGGAAATGTATAAAATTTACCATTAAAGCCGATATTTTTATTACATAGTTTTATCCCATATTTTATATCTTTATATTTATCACTTTCTATTAATTTATTAAGTGATAAAGTCTCATTGTCACTTGCTTTCACTTCAATAGGTATAAGAGAGTCTTTATCTCTAATAAAGAAGTCCATTTCAATTGTCCCTTTTTCATTTTTATAAAAGTATAGGGAATAACCTTCCTTAACTAACATTTCTCCTACTATATTTTCATAGAGAGCACCTTTGTAGGTATTAAAGTTTTTATTAACTCTTAAATCTTCTCCTGCTTCATCATCTAGGGATGCAACTAAAAGTCCTGTATCTTTAAAATACAATCTATAATTATCAGGATTATAATTACCTTTTAGTGGTAAAAAAGGCTGTTCCATACAATAACTTATATTTATAATACCAGCATTAGATAGCCAATCTATAACACCAACATATTCTCTATTTCTAGCATTATGTTCTATTTTAGATATTTGGAATTTCTTATTTTCATTTCCTAAAAAGACTGGTATTTTTCTATAGACATTTAAAATCTTTCCTTTATCTAATCCACCTGCATATTTAGTAATATCTTCTTCATAATCTAAAAGTATTTGTCGCTGCATATTTAGAATACCTGAGTAATTCTTTTGTTCAACAAATCTATTTACAATGGCAGGCATCCCTCCTACTATCATATATTCTTTGAAGTTTTCTAACATAACGTCATACATTAACTTTGGTAGAGGTTTACAGTTTAACATATAGAAGTACATTTCTTCTATTTGATTTTCTTTATATCCTTTAGCCCATAAGAACTCTTCAAAATCCATAGAATTCATTTCATAATCTTGTTTATTTCCAACACTATTAGATTCTATTTCTTGGTAATTAATACCCATTAGGGAACCTGAACAAATAACATCATATCTACCATCAATATTAAATGATTTTAGCGAAGTAGTTGCATTAATACAGTCTTGGATTTCATCAAAAAATATCAATGTTTTACCAGGGGTAAAGTTAAAGTTAGGATTAATTAAAGATATATTTCTTATTATGGTATCTACATCAAAACCATCATCAAAGATATTTTTGTATTGTTTTTGTAAAACAAAATTAATCTCAACTACATTTTCATAATTATTTTTACCAAAGTTTTCTATTGATTCTGTTTTCCCTATTTGTCTTGCTCCTTTAACAATTAAAGGAAGTCTATTCTTATCATTTTTCCAGTCTATTAAATATTTATCAATTTTTCTTGTTAATCTTGGCATTCTATCACCCTCTATATAGATTATATCACAAAATTCCTGTGTTTATATATGTTATTTTCACAAAATTCCGGCACTTTTCAGATTAATTTTCACATTTTTCCGTTTTTTTCTAGACATTCCTACATTATTTCATAAATACTTTAACCATAATATCGTTTTAAGTAAATTACTTTATCTTTAATAGATACTCCTATTATATCTTCATCATTCTCATCTGTTATTTTTCTACCATAGATACCATCTAACTTCCCAAAGCTGACAATATTATTATTAATTTTATTTAATAATTTATTATTTATATAAATAATATCTCCTACTTTAGGCAATTCGTCAATATCATAAAATTCTATATTAATGTTATATATGTTGTTATCATTATCTTTTAAAGTATAATTATATCCATCTATATTTTCTATTATTAATTTAATCATAATAAATTTTCTCCTTCTTGGCGATTATATATGTTTACCATTTAGTTTTAATTTTTCTTCTAATTCTGGTATCAATGGTATATTAACTGTATCTATGTTTTTACATTTATCACAGAAGAAGTCTCCTATGATTTGAGCATTTGGTAATTCTATACTTGTTAATGACCGGTTCGAATATAGAAAGCCATCACCTATACTTGTAGCATTTGGTAGTTCTATACTTGTTAATGAGTTATTATATTTGAGAAAGTAGTTACCTATGTTTGTAGCATTTTGTAATTCTATACTTATTAATGAGTTATTAAAATGAAGAAAAAGATTGCCTACACTTGTAACATTTGGTAGTGCTATACTCGTTAATGATACGTTATTGAAAAGAAAACGATTACCTATACTTGTAACATTTGGTAATTCTATACTCGTTAATAATTTGTTAGAAAGAAGAAAATCATTACCTATGTTTGTAGCATTTTGTAATTCTATATGTGTTAATGAGTTATTAAAACATAGAAATGAATTACCTATACTTGTAACATTTGGTAATTGTATTTCTGTTAGTATCTTATTATAACAAAGAAATCTATTACCTATGCTTGTAGCATTTGGTAGTTCTATACTTGTTAATGAGTTATTGTAGCTAAGAAATGAATTACCTATATTCTCAACTTTATCATTTTTTAAAGCGATTATTCTATTATTTTTATCTAAAGTAATTATTACATCTACTTCATCACTATTATCAGTTTTTATTAAAATATTTTTATTATCTTTATCATTTTCTATTTTTATATCTTTTATTGTCCCAATTGTATTAGGAAATGAATCCTCTAGTTCCATATCATTCCAGTATGTCTGAATTCGCTTGTTTTTTAAATCTAAAATAAAATAATCTAATACTATATATTGTTCATGAGGATATTCTTTCACTTCAAAATTATCAATTATTACATTATTTTCACAGTAATAAATATTATTTATTTCATAGTTATATTTATAATATTTTCCATCGTTCGCTCTTACATAACCAGGAATTTCAAACGAATTTTGTAAATGGGATTGATGCAATCCATAATACTTATCAAAACTATTAGTAAGTCCTGGTATAATATTATCTAAGTTGTTACTAAAAGTTGAATCTGGGTTATTTACAGTATGATTATATCTATTTTTGATAGAAAGAGTATGACTATTATCTCTAGTAAACTGAATACTAATT
The DNA here is from genome assembly GCA_018712385.1 of Candidatus Onthousia excrementipullorum. GTDB lineage: Bacteria > Bacillota_I > Bacilli_A > RF39 > UBA660 > Onthousia > Onthousia excrementipullorum. The sequence goes on from DVHC01000025.1 coordinate 8,276, forward strand.
ACTGATGTCCCATATTCATCTTGCCTTTCTGGTTTTGGAAAGTTTTCTCTTTTTATTTCGTCTACATTTTCTTTTATGGCAAAAAATACAAAACACCTATTTAATCTACCACCATTAAATGTGCATAATGCTTCTCCAGGAGAATAATATTTCCTAAAACTTTGGATTTCTTCTTCATTATGACACTCATATAGTTTATATCCTGCTTCTTTTAATAATTCTTCTGGTCTTTTAGATCCAACTTCTTCATAGTTATTTTCAACATCAACTTGATTATATATATAATTTTTAAATTCTTCTTCTAAATTATTATCAATAATGTCTTTAACTAATGACCTGCTTTCTTTAAAATTATCATGCAATAACCTTGGTAATAAGCCTTCTTGCTCTAATAAGGTAGGAAATAATTCACGACAAAGATGCATCATTCCTTCCCCATATTTTTTCTTTATTATCTTTAAATCTTTATTCATAACTTCCTCCTTTATACTTTAGTTAAACTCTTATGATTTTTCATAAGTTTCTTAATTCCATATGGATGAGAAAAGGCAACTGATACTAAAGAATTAGTAACATCTACTACTTTACCTGCTCCAAAGTGTTCATGGACTACATAATCTCCAACTTGATAGTCGACATCTTCATCTCTAATAACATCTTCTTTATTAATATGTTTAACTTCTTCTGTCTTTTTAGTATTACTATCGATTAGACTCTCATCTATTTCACTTATAAATCTACTTGGAGGATTAATACTATCTTCTCCAAATAATACTCTTCGTCTAGCATTTAATAGATATAGTTTTTCTTTCGCTCTAGTTATAGCGACATAACAAAGTCTTCTTTCCTCTTCTGTTTCACTTGTACTCATCAAACTATTACGATGAGGGAATATTCCTTCTTCTAGTCCTAGAACAAAGACTATATCATATTCTAGTCCCTTAACAGAGTGAATAGTCATTAGACTTACTTTATGTCGAGAGTCTTTATATTCATCTTTATCATTAACTAAACTTACTTCATATAAGAAGTCTTCTAGGGATACTAGTCCCATTCTCTCTTCAAAGGCTTTAGTAATAGATTTAAACTCTTCAAGGTTTTCTAATCTTATTTCACTTTCTATACTCTTTTCACTCTCTAGTTCTTGTTTCATACCAGTAGAGTCTAGCACTTTATCAATTAATTCTGTTAAAGTTACTGATTCTGCCACTTTTTGAAGGGAGATAATTAAGTCTTTAAACTTCTCTTCTTTACCACCATCTATCGTTTCAAATAGATTTACGCCTTCTCTATCAGCTTTTTCTGTTAAGTGTTCTATTGTCCTTAGTCCTATACCTCTTTTAGGAGTATTAATAACTCTTAAGAAACTGACATCGTCTTTAGGATTAAAGATTAGTTTTAAGTAAGCTAGTAAGTCTTTAATCTCTTTTCTTTGATAGAAGCTGAAACCTCCAACAATACGATAAGGGATATTATCTTTTAATAGTTCTTCTTCAATAACACGAGACTGGGCATTAGTTCTATATAGTATGGCAATATCACTAGCATCTTTACCACTATCTAAAAGCTTTTTTATCTCCATTGCAGCATAGTGACTCTCATCTTTTTCATCATAGGCTCTATAGTAGGTTATCTTATCTCCCTCACCTTTAGTAGACCAAAGATTTTTCTCTTTTCTTTTCTCATTATTTTTAATAACACAGTTAGCAGCATCTAGTATGGTCTTAGTAGAACGATAATTCTGTTCTAGTTTAATACTTAAGGCATTAGGATAATCTTTTTCAAAGTTTAAGATATTTTTATAGTTTGCACCTCTAAAGCCATATATCGCTTGGTCGGCATCTCCGACAACACAAATATTTTTATATTTAGCACTTATCATTTTAGATAAGATATACTGGGCTTCGTTAGTATCTTGATACTCATCTATCAATATGTATTTATAACGTTCTTGATATCTTTGTAAGACATCAGGATACTTTCTAAAAAGGGTAATTGGTAGAAGTAATAAATCATCAAAGTCCATAGCATTATTCTTCTTTAATTTATCTTCATATTTATAATAGACTTCACTTACAACATTTTCATAGTCGCTTGCGATATATCTTTCATAGTCTTTTGGAGAGACAAGTTCATTCTTACAGTTACTTATTTTATTTCTAATCGCTTTAGGATTATAGATTTTAGGATCATAGTTTAGACTCTTTAATATTTTCTTTACGATAGTTAAAGAGTCATCACTATCCATAATAACAAAGTTATTACTATAGCCTAACTTATCATAGTTTTCTCTTAATATTTTAAGTCCAAAAGAATGGAATGTTGATATTTGAATATATTTGGCCACACTTCCTATCATTTTATCAACACGTTCTCTCATCTCTAAAGCTGCTTTATTAGTGAAAGTGATAGCAAGTATCTCATAAGGAGATATATCTAATTCTTCTATTAGATAAGCTATTTTTGTGGTTAAGACTTTAGTCTTACCACTCCCTGCTCCTGCTAGTATTAAAAGAGGTCCTTCATTATATAAAACGGCCTTTTTTTGTTCTTCATTTAAGTTATCTAAATCTATATTACTCATATTATTACCTACTTCCTAATTAATTATATCATTATTTTAATTAAGGGAAAAGAAAAAGAGGTCATTTAGACTTCTTTATTGTCAGCATCAAGAATATAAAGGAAATAGTTTATATCACGATAGAAGTTATCAATAGCGAGTGGTTCTATTATAAAGTATAGTTTAGCATCTAATAAATCTCTTAACATATTGGATAATAGTAATCTGATTCTTCTAATAATAGCGATACTTCTTTCTGTTAAATCCTTTTGATTTTCAGGGGATAGGGGTAGGCTATTATAATCTTCAAGTAACTGTGGATATATTTCATTTAATATATTATTTAATACTTCTATATATGATGTTGCATTGGGATCGATTAATCCTCTTAAGAAAGAAGTTATTTCATATGCTGTTATATTGTAACCATATTCTGTATCTAAGGCAATTATTGGATCTTTTCTTATCATTTCTTTTAATCTATTTAATTCTCCTATATATAGTTCAATTTCTATTATCATAAAGTTATACATAGTAGGATAGGAATATGAAAATAGATTATTAGATGTCATCTCACCTCTTATTTCTCTTGCAAGATTTATAAACTCATTTGCAATAGATGTGGCTCTATCATTAAAAGATGTCAAGATTGTAATTAACTCATCATTCACTTCAAATGTATCTGTCGGAGTAAGTTTAAGTTGCATCTCTGTTATATCGGTACCAAGATTTAAATTAAAAAGTTTTTCTGTTAATCTTTCTATAGGCAAGGTATACTCTGTATAAAATATTTGATAATTTAGTCCTTTAGATGGTACTTTTCCATTAGTTAAGGTTACTATTTCTCTACCTAAATCTTGACTTTCTCTAGCTAGAAGCGCCGCTCTTCCTTTATAGGGATTATCTCCATAAAAGGAAAGTTCAATATTAATACAAAAATCTCTTAATGTCCTTAAATAATATAGATTAGTATCTATAGACTCTTTATAAAACTCTTCTTCTGTTAACATTTTATCACCAATTAATTATATGCATGAAAAAAAAGAGATAGTATTTTAACTAATCTCTTATGCTTTGATATAATTTATTTAATTCTGTAAGAGGGTTATCTTCAACAGTTTTTTCTTCTTCTTTCGCTTGTTCTTTTTCTTTTTCTTCTTTTAGTATTTTAACCATAAGCTTATACTCATCTAAGGTAAAGTTTTGTCCTAATAAGTTTATAGCAGGTTGTTCTTCTTTCTTTTCTTGTTTTGGTTCTTCTATAACAACTTGTTTCTTAGGAACTTTATAAGCTTCTTTAACATCAAAATCATGAATTATATTATAGTTTGTAAAAGATTCTACTTGGATTAAATTATGTTTATATTGATATTTTCTTATAAGATAGTAAATTCCTAGAACTACCATCCAAAAGACAAAGATAAACATACTTAATTCTAAAAGACTTCTAACAGCATTACTACTATATAATTCTGTGATATTAAAGACATCTAGGTTAAGTGTAGCGATTTGTGATATCGCTAATATAAATAAGTACATAATGATAGCGAACGCCGTAGAATTTATAACTTTTAGCTTAAAATCTGCTTTACTACTAAATATTGTTTTAAATAAAACGACGTTAGTTATAATTAACATAAGAAGATAAATAACAATATTTGGAAAGTAATAAGTTATAAACACTTCATTAATAGCATAATCTAACAAGGTCATAAAACTACTACCATACTGGAAGGCTATAAAGATAAAGCCTGCTAGGTATAATAGAATATAAGTTCTTTTACTTTGCTTTCTATTAGAACCATTAGTAGTAATAAATATGATAGTTAGAATTACTATGGCTGCTAATATCATTAGATATAAGTTTTTAGATGTAATTAAATTAAAAACTGTTTGTAATTTTGTTATCAATGATAATGGACTCATTAATAACACCCCCTTTTATTTATTCGACACTATCTAGTTCTGCTATATAAATAGTTTGTGTAGAACTATCATCTTTAGTACAGGTAATTAAGGTAAGTGTCGTCTTATCATAATTTCTCTTAATAGAGACAGTACCTGTATTTTTTTGTTTATATATATTTGTTATTTTGTATTTGTAGTTTATACCAGCATAGGTAACTATAGCTTCATCTCCTACTTCTAGTTTGTATAAGTTTTTAAAGAAAGCTTTCCAACCAGTACCAGAGTGTCCTGCTATTATTAAGTTACCATTAGTAACATCTGGCATATCACTACCTTTTATTATTTCTATATTTGCTTCTACAGTATTAAGCTTTGATGTAATATTGTAAAAACCCCTTCTAAACTTTATTTTTGGTATTTCTAAGTAACCAATATAACTTTCAATATCTTGATAATTTTTGGTATTTGTTTCTTCTTCATCAGTATTAACTTCTGTAGTGTTAACATCATATATTTCAGTCTCTCGATTATCATATATCTGTTCATTCATATAATCATAGGCGAATAGTTTTTTATCACTGATGAAGTTATAAAGAATAAAGAATCCTCCAATTGTTATTACAAAGGCTCCAATAAGAGCGACTGTACTAGGAGAGATTCTTTTCTTCTTATTTAACTTTTTGTTTTTTGCCATTGTAGTATACGAATCCTACTCCGGATATTAAAAGCACTGATCCAAATAAAGTACTTATTAGGGATTTACTACTTCCAGTAAATGGAACTTCTACTATTTCGTTATTTTCAAAGAAAACTAAGGCAGTAGGTGTTTCATCACTGATTGTAAATGTATATATTTCATCACTCTTTGTATATCCTTCAGGAGCTTGTTTTTCTTCTACTGTGTATTTGCCATCTTTTAATCCTGTAAGAGTGTGTCCTTCTTCTGTTGATGTAAACTCATCTACTATATTGCCATCACTATCTCTGATTATAAGTACGGCTCCATATATTGGGTTACCTGTTTTACCATCAACTTTAAAGATGGTTACTAATTTTTCAATAGCTTTGTTTTCAATTGTAATTTCTGCTTTGTTATTAGTATCACTGATTGTGAAGTTATAAACTTTATCTGTTTTCTCATAACCTTTAGGAGCAGTTTTCTCTTCTACTGTATATGTTCCATCGGCTAAATTTTCTAAGATGTGTGATTTTGTTGTAGTAGTAAATTCTTCTACAACTTTTCCAGTACTGTCCTTTACTACTAAGACAGCTCCTGCAACTGGTTTTTTAGTAACTGAATCTATTTTTATAATTTCTGCTGTTTTTTCAATTAATTTATTTTTTATAGTAATTTCAGCTTTATTATTTGTATCACTAATTGTAAATTTAAATACTTCATTTGTTTTTTCATAGCCTTTAGGAGCAGTTTTCTCTTCTACTGTATATGTTCCATCAGCTAAATCTTTTAGAACATGTGCACTTGTTGTAGTAGTAAATTCTTCTACGACTTTTCCATTAGCATCTTTTACTACTAAGACAGCTCCTGCTACGGCTTTACCTGTTTCAGCATCTACTTTTATGATAGTCGCTTCTTTATTTATTTCATCATTTCTAAATCTAATTGAGATATTTCTATTAGTATCACTGATTGTGAATTTTACTACTTGATCATTTAAGATATAACCAGCTGGTGCTTTAGTTTCTTGTAATGTATAAGTACCATTTGGTAAGTTTTTAATTACATGTGATGATGTTGTAGATGTCCAAGTTGCAACGGTCTTACCAGCACTATCTTTTACTACAAAAGTAGCTCCTGCTAGTGGTTTATTAGTAGCATCATCTATTTTAGTAATGGTAACTTTACTTGTTGAAAGTGTTAAAATAGTTTGATCTGTTACAGTTGATGTATCTGGATATAATACAGAACCAAATACACTTTGTTTTGTTGGATCGCTTGATTTATACATATAAGCTTTATTTATTGAACCTGTGGCTGTTGCTTTAACTGTAATATTTAAATTACCTACATCAACAGAATCAACTGGTATTCTAACTTTAAAGCTTTCATTTGTTGCAAATGATGTTTGAGCAGCTCCAGTAGAAGCATTAACTACTGTTGTTCCTGATGGAGCTCCACTTAATGAGATTGTATAATTACCTGTTGTATATAATGTTTTTACACTAATAGCATTAGATTCATAATATTTTTTATCACTTGATAAGTTTAGCGAAGTATCATTATTTACTAAACTTATAGCTGGAGTAGCATATGAAGTAACTCCTTCAGCTCCTTTTACTAATTTAATAATATATTGTCTTAAATTATGTGGGTCAGAACCTGTTGTCTTAAATTGGTCTGGTAAGTTATGAGTACCCATATGTAAATCCATATACCACCATAAAGCAGCTTGAGTAATATAGTAGTCCATATCATCATTACCAGTTATACTAGTTCTAGGAAAACCATTTGATAAGATATAAGCGATTGGTGCAGGTGCTTCTCCTTCTAGTGTCATAGTAACACCATATGGAATACCTAGATTAAAGTCACGACAGTAAACATAACCACCTAAACTACTAGTTAGTTTACCATAGTGCCAGTTATCGATGTATCCTTCAAGTAATTTTTCACTATCTGCTGTGAATGTTGTTGGAGCAGAAGACGCTGCATTTGCTCCTGTTAAAGTAAATATACCTAGCGTTGCAATTAAAACTGCTAGTATCATTAATTTGAATTTATGCATTTTTAATTTTTTCATTTAAAATCCCCCCAATTTGTTTTTGTGCCTATATTATAACACTTTTTTTATAAATATGCAAGATATTTCGAAAAATAGCAAAAAGTAGAACTGTTTAAACAATAAATCAGTTCTACTATATTATATTATATTAATATTTTCTTTTATTTTTCTTTAACTTCTTTAGATTCTAGTTTTTCTAGAACGTCACTAACTACATCAATGGCTTTTAATCTTAACTCTTCAGCTGCTTTTTCTAAGACTGGTGTTCCTTTAGCAACTGCAAGATTAACTAAGTCTTGACATTTTTTCTTTATATCTTCACCTTTTTTCTTAGCAATCTTTAAAGCTTTTTCTTTATCTAAATCTTCTAGTTCTGCTTTAATTTCATCTACTTTCTCTTCAAACATCGCTTTAACTTCTTCAGTATCTACTGATTTTATTTTAGCAACGACGTTATCTAACTTTTCTTTTAAATCTTTTCTTGTTTCACTACCTTTTTTAGGTGCAAATAAAATTCCTAGGCCTGCACCAATAGCAGCTCCTGCTACAAATTTTCCAATTCCACTTTTTTTACTCATCAATATCTCCCTTTCCTTTCTTATTAAATATACTTGTTATAAAATTAACAATACTACCAACAACAGTATCAGTAACTAAAGTTAATTTATTACTAACAGTATCAACTAAATTAAAGACTCCATCTAAATTGTCTAGTTTTTTCTTGGTATCATCTAAAATAGCATCTACTTTATTTAGTGTGTCTAATGCTTTTAAAGCTAGAACTATTAAAATAATTACTAATACTATTAATAGACTATCCAAAATAACCCCTAATAATTCCACTTTTTATTCTCCTTTCTTCTCATCATACATTGAATCGATTAAATCAAATAGATTATCTTCAATGCTAGTATCATCATTTTTAGGTTCCTCTTCATCAAAATTCTTTAAATCTGTTCTTCTACCTGTCGCTTTTTCATGAGAAACATCTTTATAGTCGATGTTATACTCTAATCCTAAATCACTATAGTATTCTTCAGCATCTCCCATAGTAACTTTTGCAACTGATGGAGTATTATCATCACTAATATCTAGAAGGCTATCTTCTTCTTTAATAACAAAATCATCTGCTTCTTTTTCATCATCTTTTGGGGTTTCTTTTTGTTTGTTTGAAGTAAGCTCTTCTTCAAAGATATCATCACTATTGCCATAAGCCTTTTCTCTAACACTATCAACATCAATATTTTTTGACTTATAACTACTAGTTATTCTAACTTCTTTTTTTGTCACAATATCGTCTTTTTTGTAGTTTTGGTCTAAAACACCATAAATTGGAGAAATAATTGGAGAAGGATGAAATGTTTTCTTTTCTTTTTGTCTAGAAGCACTTCCATATTCATGTATCTTTATTTCATTATCATTAAGAGAACCATAAAGATTTTTTTGTTCATGTTTTTTATCTCCTTGATATAAAGGCCTTGTTTCTTTAACTTCTTTTTTTATAGGTTTAGGTTTTTCTTCTTTTTTAGGGTCTACTTTAGGAAGTGGTTTTGGTTCTTTCTTTTCCTCTAAGTCAATAAAATCATCATCTAAAATAGCTTTAAACTTAAAATCTCTATTAGGAGTTTCAACCTTTGTCTCTTTCTTCTCTTCTTCAACTATTAAATCTTCCTTTGGCGCTTGTTTCTTAGGTTTATCTTCAACTATTATTTTTTTGGCAATAGGTTTTTCTTTCTTCTTTACTTCTTTTTTTTCTTCAACTTCTACATATTCTTCTTCAAAAAGAGCATTTTTTAATTTATCTAGTAGTTTCATGAATTTACTCCACCTTTCTTAGTTTTCTTCTATTTCTATTCTATCTTCGCTAGTATTCTTATCGCCATAGCCTTCATAGATACCATATTTTTCCTCATATTCTAGATAGGTATCCTTTGTAGCAGTACTGCCTTTTGGTTTCATAACGTCATATGTATCTTCTTTATAATTTAGGACATTGTTACCTATAAGACTCTCTAAAACTGTTCTGTTAAATTCTAGAGACTTTAAAATACTACTCATATTTATAATAGCACTTTTTATCTCATTTTCTTTAACAAATGCTTCAATTTTACCATAATTGTACATGTATTCTATAAAATATCTATCTGTATCTTCTATTTTTGTTATTTCTAAATATCCTTTTTTCTTGTTATAGTTTAATTCTTTAGAAAAGTATGCTTTTTTATTTACTTTGTAATCTGCCTCTTCTTTATTATAGTAACTAACAACATCAATATAGAAATAGTAGGTATTATTGTACTCATCTTTTAAACTAGCATTATATTCGTCTTTTTCTAATAGTTTTAAGCCTTTAGGTATATAGTACTCATATCCTTCAAAGACATTATTAGATAGGTTAGTATCACTTTCTAGCATAACATCTACTACTTCATCTATACTCATATTGGTTAAGTTAGTACAACCTGTTAGAGTTAAGACAGCGATTATTAATAAAATTATTTTCTTTTTCAATATGCAACACCTACTCTTATATAATTATAGCAAATAAATATTTAGTTTGTCACTTCTTTTGTGCAAAAAGATGATAGACATTTTTCCCTATTTTATTAAAACGCATCTCATATTCACTCATAATTATATCAGTATGGGTATTATGATAGTCAAATGAGATATCACTTAAGGCATAGCCATTACTACTTAAAGTTTCAAGGGAATAGATAAATAAATCTTCATTATCAGTTTTCATTTCTATTCTTTTAGTATCTTTAAATAATGTATCATACTTATCTAAAAATATTTTACTAGTTAAACGTCTATTGTGCCATCTTGTCTTAGGCCATGGGTCTGAGAAGTTTAAATAGATTAAATCTATCTCTTTAGAAAATACTTTATCTATATCTAGAGCATTCATTCTAATTAGTTTTAAATTATCTAAGTCATCGGGTATTTTTTTAATCGCTTTTGCCATAACACTATCAAACTTTTCTATTCCTATATAGTTAATATCTTTGTATTTAAGGGCATTTTCTAGAATAAATTTACCTTTACCCATACCTATTTCAATATAGATAGGATTATCATTATTAAATAGTTCTTTCCATTTTCCTTTATAGTCTTCAGGATTTTTAATTAAATATTTACAATTATTTAGTATTTCTTCTTTATCTTTAACATTTCTTAAACGCATAATAAACCTCCAAGTCATATAGCATATTTTATCATAAATAAATAATCTTTTGAATATAATATCTTGAAAGTGAGGAAAAATATATGAATCAAGGTATGCCTATGTGGCCAATGAATCCTAATATGAATCCTAATATGGGAGGTTGGCAAAACTCTAATAATATGAATCAAAGGCTTAATAGTCTAGAGAATCAAGTTAATAGACTTGAAAGACAAATGAGAAGATTAGAAAATAGGGTTAATAGAATTGAATCTACTATGATTAGTCCAAGAAACTACGATAGTCAATCTACTGGTTATGGTAATAGTAATGATAAATATATGATGTAAAGAGCTTAGGCTCTTTTATTTTTTTGTTAGAGAAAAAAATTTTGGGCATACTAAAATTGACAGTTATAGTTAAATAAATTATACTTTATATAGGAAGTGACCATATGGAATTAAGAGTTTTAGAAAAAAATGAATATGAAAAATTTGTAAAGACTAATCCTTATAAAAGCCATTTTTTACAGTCTTATGATTGGGGACAATTATCTAAGAAAGAAAGAGGTCTTACTCCTTATTATTTAGGACTTGATGATAATGGCAAAATTGTAGGGGCAACTTTACTTTTAAAGAAAAGTTTACCTTTAGGATTATGTTATTTGTATGCCCCAAGAGGTTATGTAATTAACTTTAGTGATAAAAAAATACTTGACAAGTTTACAGAAGAGATTGTAAAGTTTGCGAAAAGAAAGAAGGCAATTTACGTAAAGATTGACCCTGATATTATTTGGAAGAAGGAAAATTATAAAGGTGAAGTTAGCGAGGTTGAATCTAAAGATAAGAAGATTTATAATGAATTACTTAGATTAGGTTATAAACATATGGGCTTTACTAAGAATTTTGAGAGTGCACAACCTAGGTATACTTTTAGGATTGATTTAAATCAGTCTATGGAAGAGATTGAGAGTCATTTTTCAAAGACAACAAAACAAAGAATTGCCAAGTCTCTTAAGCTTAAGACGAAAGTAGAAATAGGAACAGAAAAGGATTTGCCTACTTTTTATCATTTAATGATGTTAACAGAGTCAAGGAAGGATTTTGTTTCTTATGGAATAGATTATTATAAGACTTTATATAGGCTATTTAATGAGGATAATAAAGCGACTTTGTTTTTGGGTAAAGTTAATATCAAAGATAGCTTAGAGGTATTAGAGAATGATTTAGATGAAGTTAATAAAAAGATAGATGAACTTCCTAAAGAGAATATGTCTAAGAGTGCTAAAAATAAGCTTAAGGAGTTTACAAGACAAAAAGAAAATCTTGAAAAAGAAGTAGAGAAATATAATAACTATTTAAAAGAATATGGAGAAGAAGTAACATTATCTGCCCATATGATAATAGAATATGGAGATAAAGCTTGGGTTTTATATGCAGGTAATCATAATATCTTAACAGAAACTTATGTTAATTATCATACATACTTTGAACATTTAAAATTCTGTAAAGATAGAGGGTTAAAAATATATGATCAGTTTGGGACGATTGGGGATTTATCTAAAGATAATCCTAGACTTGGTCTACATGAGTTTAAAAAGAAATTCGGTGGGGACTATGTTGAGTTTATGGGGGAATTTGACTATGTTGTTAAACCAATCTATTACTTTGCTTTTACAAAGTTAGTACCAATTTATAGAAATATGATAAAAAAAAGAAAGAAGAAGGAACTTAATGATGAAATTAAAAGAGATTAGTTTTGAAGAATTAGAGAACTTTGCTTTAACTACTGATGAAGCGACTTTTCATCAGACTAAGGGCTGGGCTAAATTAAAAGAACATAATGGATGGCATCATTATGTAGTAGGTTTATATGATGAAGATAAAATAAAGGGAGCGGCTTTACTTCTTGCAAAGTGTGTTCCTATTGTTAAGAAGTATATGTTTTATTCACCTAGAGGCTTTTTAATAGATTATCATGACTATAATTTATTAAAAGTGTTTACAGAAGAAGTTAAGAAGTTTGTTAAAAATAAAGGTGGTATTTTCATTAAGATAGACCCTTATGTTATGTATAAACAAAGAGATATTAATGGTGATTTAGTTAAAGATGGTATAGATAATAGTGATACTGTTGATAATTTAAAGAAGTTAGGTTATAAACATTTTGGATTTAATTTAATGCAAGACTCCCTACAACCTAGATGGATGCATACTATTACAGTTAAGGGTAAAAATGTTGATGAGGTTATGAATGATATGGACCCTAAGACAAGACAGATTCTAAGAAAAAGTGAAAGACTTGGTGTAAGAGTGCGGGAAATAACGAGAGATGAGTTACCTATATTTAAAGATATTATGCAACATACGGGAGAACGTAGAGAATTTATTGATAGACCTTTATCATATTATGAGAATATGTGGGATAGTTTACATGATGATGGTATTTTAAAAATCTTAATTGCTGAGATTGACTTTGATGAAGAGATAGAGAATACGAAAAAAGAGATAGAAGCTTTAGAAGAATCTATTAAAAAAAGAAAAAAACAGTATGAAGATAAAAGTAAACCTATGAATGAGAAGAAATATCATAGTAAACAAGAATTTGAGAAGAGTGAAATTAAAAGACTACAAAAGAATATTGAAAAGACTAAAGATATGAAAGATGAGTATGGTAAAAAGCCAATACTTGGAGGAATTTTATTCTTAATTTATGGCAAGGAAGTATTATCACTTTATGGAGGTTCTAAAGCTGAACTTATGAGTTTTCAATCTGCTTATACTCTTCACTTTGCAGGGGTTAAGTATGCTATAGAACATGGCTATGATACATATAACTTCTATGGTATCACAGGTGACTTTAGTGAAAGTAATCCTTTACTTGGACTTTATCTATTTAAGAAGAGTTTTGGTGGTCAAGTAGTTGAATTAATTGGGGAATTTGACCTTATTATTAGTCCTTTCTGGTATCATGCTTATAAGATTAGTTATGCTCTTTATCATAAACTTAAAAATATTAAAAGATGACTGTGTTTTAGGTCATCTTTTAATATTTTTAAAACTCATCATTCATTAGAAAATCAAAGATATTTAGATGTTTTATACCATCCTTAGAATAATCTTTTTTGTCTAAAGAAATAATATATTTTTCATTATCATCATCTATACAGTTAAAAGCTCCAAATTCTCTTTTTATCGTTTCTTCTTTATCTAATTTATAACAAACTTGTATGTATTTAATTTTATTGTTTTTTACAACGATAAAGTCAATTTCGCCTTTTTTAGTCTTACCTATATAAACTTTATAATTCTTACCTATTAAATCATTATAGACAATGTTTTCTAAAGCGATAGAATAGTTTAAATCTGTTCCTGTTGTTTTAATTTGTTTAATTCCTAAATCAGTAGAATAATATTTATTTAAAGTTTTTAAAATAGTCTTACCATGAATATCATATCTATTTACTTTATTCATAATAAATGTTGAAGTAAAGGCTTCTAGATAATTATAAAGAGTATCGTTTGCAATACTATGGTGTTCTTGTTTTAAAAAATTAATGACATGGTCTCTTGAGAATTCTTTTCCTTCTGTATCTAGTATATATTGTAATAATTTGTTAAATGATGAAACATCTTTTATATTTAGTCTTTCTACAATATCTTTTAGAATAATAGAGTCATAAACACTTTCTAAATAGTTAATTTTATCATTATCATTTTTAAATAAAAATCTTTGTGGCAGGCTACCCCATTTGAAAATATCTAATAAAAGTTCTTCATATTTGTCTTTTTTAGTATTAGTTAGTTCTACTACTTCTTTAAATGACAAAGGATTAATTTTAAAACTAACATATCTTCCAGAAAGGTCTGTTGATAATTCTAATAAAGTCATTCTACTGTTTGAACCAGTTATAAATATACTATATTTATCTGTAATTCTAAGAGAATTAATGCCTTTTTCAAAATCTTCTACTTTTTGTATTTCATCTAAAAATACATAATACTTATTATTATTTACTGTTAATGATTCTATATAATTGTATAAATCCTTAGCTGTTTTAATAAAATCATATTTTAAAGATTCAAAGTTTATATAGATTATATTTTCTTCATTAACACCCTTATTTTTTATCTCATCTATTATTTGAGTTAAAATAACAGATTTACCACTTCTTCGCATACCATAAATTATTTTAATTAAGGAAGTAATATCATAAAAGTCTCTTATTTTAGATAGATATTTTTCTCTTATAAGCATAATTCATCACCTGTTTACATTATAATATAGATTTATATTTTTGTAAAGTTATTCCATTGTACTGGAATAACTTTTTTTACTTTAAGTCGAATTTTATTTCACCTTTGCCATTAGATGAAGTAATTGTAGTGATAGCACCATTTATAATAGTCATTCTAGGAGAAACATGGCCTATATCTGTGTTAATTATGATAGGTATATTTAAATCCTTTAAAGATTCATAAATTGCTTCTTCATAAGAAATATCATAATAACTATTATAAATAAAACTTCTACCAAAAATAATTCCTTTAGTATATTTAAAATAACCATTATCTTTTAGTTTCCAAAGTGTTCTTGCTATAACTTCTCCTGTTAATTCACAAATATCTAAATACCAAATAATACCATCATCTTTATACTTTTCTATAAAATCTTTAGTTTTATCAAATCTAGTGCCAAACAAATCGGCAATTATATCAAGACATCCTCCTATTATTCTACCTTTTATGGTAATAGCATCTTCATTGTTTAAATTTCTCCAATAGACTTTTTCAGTAAGTTCATATGGTTCTTTTCCTGTTATATAATCTTTAAACCCTTTTTCATACTTAGAAAAACTTGTTTGTTCTATGATATTACCCTTTAATATTTCTAAATTATTCTCTAATGATTTATGCCAAGGCTCCATTCCAAAGCATCCAAAATTATCAGTATAAAGTGTTGAAATATCTAAGTTAGTTGTAATTGTAAATAATAGTCCTGTTGGGTCAGAATTCCCTTGTAACCATTTAGGATTATCTTTAATAACATTAAAGTTTAACTCACTTAGCATTTCGATTAAAAAGTCTCCGCCACTTGCACATATAATTGCTTTAACATCTTTATCTTCATAAAGTTCTTCTAGTTCTCTTGCTCTTTCTTTACTAGTACTACTTCTGCCTTTGATACTACATCTAACATTAGGTGTTTCTTTTATATTGAAGCCACGACTATTAAAGTTTTTAATGGCATTATCTAATCTTTTAAGTTTAACTTCATCAGTAATTCCATCTGAAGGTGCAGTTACACCGATAGTATCTTTTTCTTTTAGAAATTCTGGATAAATCATAAGTCCTCCTCTTTCCATGGCATTATTGTTAACTTAGGCCAGTTCTTTTTCCATTTATTTACTTTTCTTATATAATCCTCTTCTGTAAAGTCTATTTTTACTGGTCTTATTATCATATTAAATAAATCATTAAGGCCATAGGGAGCATCTACTATTAAGTTATTATCTTCTAGTCTTACTCCAATACATGTTATAGTTGTTCCCCATCTTGCAGTAGCATCTTCTAAACTTGTATATGGTTTTCTACTAGCATTATATTTTTTATTGTACCAAAGATGGACTCTCGCTTCATTTTTTATATCAATATCTATATCTAAGTCTTTTAAAATGTTTTTAACATATTTAATTATATAATCTTCCTTTTCATAAGAAGTATCTTCATCATAATAAACAATATCATAATCATTTATATTTGCATCTATTCTAAAACCATGAAGATAGTTAAAGACAGTCTGGTTAATACATCCTGCTCCTACATAATAGTTTTTTAAATTAGATTTTTCTAAACGTTTTAATACTTCTTTTAAAGTTTCATTTTTATATAGTATTTCTTCTAATTCCTTTAATTGTTCATTTAAATTTTTACTTTCCATAGTACTCCTTAATGTCTTATCTTATGAATTAATTTTATTAAGTAATAGATAGGTGATGTCTTTATTTCGAATTCACCAATTAACTCTTCTATATAGCCATTGAAACCTGTTTTAAATTCATAGATACCATAGTCTTTATCATTTTTATCATCAAAAGTATTAGGTATTCCATAAAAATTATATCTATCATAACCATTATCAATAGCATATTTAATCATTTCCCACTGAATTAAGTACTGTGAATTATAAGATAAGAATTCTTCATAGTTACCACTAGATAGATATATTACTTCTCTCTTAGTCATTATAAACATAGAACCTGATAAAGTGATAACATCTCCATACTTTTCTCTTTCTTCTTTGGCAAGATTTATCTTTTTATCAAGACCATTAATAGTCTCATCTAAAGCTTTTCTTTTACCATCATTATTTTTATTATCACTTAGTTTATTTTTCTTATCTATATTAGATTTCTTCTCTTCCTCTAACATTTTAATATATTTAGATAAATCTAGTTTAGTAACTAAATATTTTATTTCGTTTTTCTTACTAAATAAATCATACATATTTTGATAATAGTTTATATTTCTAATATCAAAGCCTTTTCTTGAACCAGTACTTTGCATTATTTTATAAAATTCATCTAAGTCATTTTTTGTTAATTCTACTATCTCTACACCATTTTTAATATTTTTTCTAATCAAGTTTCTAGTATGAGGTTTCATATTTTTCATTATCTCATCTTCTGTTTTATCTTTGGTGTCTAGAGCATACATATAAGTTACTTGTTCTCTATCATCGTAGGGAACACTAGTAAATCCTGCCTTAAGAATTGTATTTACAATATTTGTATTATCATAGCCGCCTTTAATTATTTCTCCTTTACCATTACGTTCTTTGTAAGGTACATAAGGGTCAATTCTTAGAACATAACCATTATGCTTTTTGACGAAGTCTGTTAGTAGTTTTAAAAATGTTGATAGCGTCTTTTCATCAGTATAGTCTACTAAAGGTCCACGTGGGGCATAAAATTCATACTTGTTAAAGTGTCTTTTCTTCCCTACTAGAAGAGTCGCTCCAACTAGCTTTTTATTATCATATAATCCTAAGTAGTAAGATGTCCAACCATTAAGTTCCCTTAGTTTACCTATTTCTTTTGTTTGCATAAAAGTCCTGTAGGGACTCTTTTTTGCATAACTTTCAAATGTCTTAACATCTATTTCTTTTAAAGTCATTTTATTTCCTCCTAAATTTACTAGTTATCTTATTTATTATTGTGCTCCCAAATACTTCTTCTATTAAATTAAATTTATGAGATACAAAGAAATATACTACTATACCAATAATGGCATAGATGGCGATAATTGGAATATTTAATAATCTTGATGATGTGTAGATTGGTATGAATAGTTTTAATACGAAAAGTACTGCTAGCATAGCGATATCTGCTAAAATTATTTTACCTAATAGTTTTACTGTTGGCATGTAACTTACACCACATTTTCTTCTTAGGAAGATTAAGCATAAAACTATACCTACGGCATAACCTAATATCGTTGCAGTTATAGAACCATAAACAGGAACAAAGCCTAAATTATGGAAAAGATTAATAAGAGGAACATTTAAAACAAATTTAATTACTACTCCTACTACTAAAGATATTAAAACTTCTTTATAATATTTTAATACTTGGACAATTGATACTAAGGCTGTATAAGTTGAGATTGTTAAAGCGACAAAGACAAAGTATCTAATTATAATGGCACCATATTCACTATTGTTACCATAGAATACTTCCCAAACTGGGTCTGCTAAGAATGATAGACCTAAAGTCATTGGAACTGATATGAATAGTAATACTTGTAAAGTTTGATTTATTTTATGATGAATATCTTTTTTATCTTTTTTAACCGATGCTGATGTAAGGTTTGGAATTAAACTTACAATGATACCAGTTGAGATAGAAACAATAATCATATTTATCTTATTACCCCAAGTAGAGATTACACTCATAATGTTTTCAGCTTGAGCGGTAGTATAGCCGATATCATTTACCATTGTCTTAACAATAGTTGTCATATCAATAAAGTCATAACAAGATTTAAAGACATCTATCATAATAAATGGTAAAGCATACCAGAATATTTTTATTAATATTTCTTTAGTTTTAATTAATGGTTCATCTACATCAACAGTCTTTTCGTGTAATTGCTTTTTATTTTTTCTAACTTTATCTAATAAGTAGAAGTAAGCGACAATGGCACCGGCAGTGGCACCAAATACGGCAATACCTACTCCTGTTTGTAATGATAAATCAAAGACATTGATAGCAAGGAAACTACCTGCTACTATTACTATTACTCTTGCAAATTGTTCTATTACTTGACTAATTGATGGTGGTGTTATAAATTTATGCCCTTCTAAATAACCTCTATAAATACTTAGAGTTGGTACAATAAGGATAGCGGTAGCGATTACTCTTACCACCATGGTTACATCTGATAAGGTATTACCACCTTCTAGGTCTCCAAGAATAGCTTTGGCAATTGATGGAGCGAAGATGAAAAGAATGATAAAGATAGTAAAGCCCATGATAATGGCAAGTCGTCTACCTAGTTTAAAGGCTTTTTCTTTAGCATTATAATAACCTAGGGTTTGATATTCACTAATTATCTTACTAATTGCATTAGGAATACCGGCACAACTTAAAGATTGAAATAAATTATAGATTGTATAGGCATAACCATATAAGGCCCCACCTTGCCCTCCTATAATTGCATAAAATGGTATTACATAAAGCATACCTAGTATTTTACTACCTACTATTCCAAGTGTAGCGATAAAAGCTCCATTTAAAAAGGAGTTTTGTTTTAATTCTTTATTTTTCTTTGTCTTTGTTTTTGCCATTTTACGTCCTCCGATTTCTTTAAATATAATACCATATTATTGAAAAGTTTTAAAGTAACTTGTATAATTAAAGAAGATTGAGGTGTGATTAAAGAAGATTGAGGTGATTTAATGGAACTTAGAGAATTAACAAAAAAAGAGTTTGATGGTTATGCTCTTAATCACCCCTTAGGTAGTTTTCAACAAACAAGTTCTTGGGGGAGATTTATGGAAGGAGATAAATTTCATGCTTATTATGTAGGAGGAGTTGTTAAAGAGAAAATTGTGGGGGCAAGTTTACTTCTTTCTTATGAGAGAAAAAAAGGTGAGCGAATATTCTATGCACCCCGTGGTTTTTTAATTGATTATAAGAATGAAGAATTGTTAAAGGAGTTTACGGAAGAAGTTAAAAAGTTTATAGTTGAAAAGCATGGTGTATTTTTAAAAATTGACCCTTATATTCTAGTAAGAGATAGAGATAGTGATGGAAATATAATAGATGGTGGCGTTAATAATGACTTTGTAGAAGTTAATTTATGCCATGCTAACTTTATCAAAGTTAATGATAGGATACAACCTAAGTGGCTTAGTAGAATTAATTTAAAAGATAAAACTATTGATAACGTTTTTAAGAATTTTAGTCCTAAAGCAAGACAGACAGTTAGAAGAAACGAAAGACTCGGATTTAAAGTACGTGATTTTGATTTTAAAGATATAGATAAGTTTATGGATATTATTAATGAGGAATCTAAAAAGTATAATACTGTTGTACCAACAAGAACTTTTTACGAGGATTTAAAACGGACTTTTGACGGAAATATTCAGTTTAAGGAAGTTTATTTTAAGAAAGATGAAGTTATTAGTAATATTGATAAGATGATTTTAGATGTTAATAAAGAGAAAGAAGTTAGAATAAATAACTATCATAATTCAAAGATGACAGAAGAATATTTTATTGATAAGGAACTTGAAGATGAAGAAGAGATTAAAAGATTAGAAAGTTTAAAAGAATACTTTTCTAAATGTAGTGATGATGTTAGTATGGGTATTTACATGTTTATGACTATTGGTAATGAAGTTGTGGCATTAAATGGTGGTATAGTAGATGAATATAATAAGTTAGATGCTTCTTATACTCTTCATTATGAAATGATTAAGTATGCAATTGATAATGGTTATAAGTATTATAATTTGTATGAAATTGGTGATATTACTGATTCTAATAATAAATTAAAAAACTCATACAACTATAAAAAGAACTTCGGTGGTGAAGTTGTTGAATTAGTTGGGGAGTATGATTTAGTAATTAATCCTAAATATACTGATATGGCAAGAAAATATTTTCCAGAGTATTTAGGTGTTAAAACTATATTTAAATAATTTTCACATCTGATACTTTGACATTAGTATAAAAATATGATATTATGTATATGTCAAAGAAATTGACATAAAATAAAAATGAATACATCTATTAGAATAGATGCTTTCATAAAATTGGACTTATAAATGCATCTAATTCCAAGAGGAATCAGATGCATTTATTTATTGTAAATCAAAGATATTACTATAAATAACAATAGGAGGATTATTGTGTAGAATTCATTGTTGTTTTTCTTATCCATAGTCCTTCCCCTTTCTACAATTTTAAAGTTATAGAAAGTCATCTAATTCCAAATAAATGTATTCATATATAGTATATCATTAAACCCGTATCTTTCATAGTACGGGTTTTCGTAAATATTTCATTTGTAACAACTGATGAAGGATTATATTTTTATACATTACAACTCAGTGTTAATTGCATTTTTAATACAATTCCTCATTTGTTTTTTATTCTGTTCTAAGTTCTGCACCACATTTCTTGTTTAAGACTTTTAAGATGTGGTTAATCTTCTCATTTATTTGTTCAGATGTCATTGTAGTAGATTCATTAATTATTTTTACTTTTAAGGTAATTGACTTTTTGTCACTAGGTATTTGGTTACCTTTATATTCATCAACAAACTCTATTTCTTTAACCATTGATTTTATGCTCTCTTCAATTGTCTTCCATTCAACTTCTTTATCAACTAAAATAGATAAATCCTTTTCAACTAACGGTAACTCTGGTAATCTCTCATATTTATTTGTTCTAGAAGTATAAGCATTCAATTTATCAGAATCGATTTCAAAGATAGCTACATTTGTTCTTTTGATTTTTGAATCAGACATAGTTTGCACTGATAATAACCCAAAAGACCCTATTATTTCATCATCTTTAGTTACATTTAAATATGCATTGATATCAGCCCACTTAGGTTTCTCTTTTTTTTCTAATTTAATATTTTCCATATGACAGTATCTAGCCATATTTTCAATTACACCTTTTGCTTCATAAAATATTTCTTTAGCATTTTTCCCTACTATACATCCAGTTAAATACTTGTTTTGAATTGGTAATATTTCATCACTAGAAGATGGCCTATAGTCTCCTTTTTGATAAACTTCAGCTCTTTCAAATAATTTAAATTCATTATAATATCTTAAGTTTTTAGATATTGCCTCTAACATTCCTGGTATTAAAGAAGTTCTTAAATATGCTAAAGAAGGAGCTGGTGGTGTTGCTAACTTTAAAGATTTACTTATATCTATTTTGGCAGCATGAATGTATTTTTCATCAATCCATGGATAGGTATAAATTTCATAGAAACCACATCTACTCGATAAATACTCTTCTATTCTCCTATCAAGTAAAACATTATTTTGAATTATAGGGTGTTCAATAGTTATATTTATTGGTTTGGCTTCAAAACTATCAAAAGAAAGTATTCTAGCAATATCTCCCATTACATCATCTTTGATTGTTACATCACCTGTTGATCTCCAAGTAGGAACTATTATTTCATATACTCCTTTACTATAGGATAATTCATATCCAAGAGATATTAAAATTTGCTCTATTTTATCTTTTGGTATTTTCTTACCTAATCTTGTATCTAAGAATTCTTCACTAACTTTTATTTCATTATTTTTAGTTTTGTTAGGATAAACATCGTTATATTTAATTATTTTACTTTCTTTAAATATTTCTTTAATTAATTCTAAGGATAAACTTAAGCCTTCATCTACCCTTTGTGTATCAATACCTTTCTCATATCTAATAGAAGCATCTGTTTTTTCTGCAAATCTTTTTCCTGTTTTTCTAATTGTACTTGCAGAAAAGTTTGCAACTTCTAAGACAATTCCTTTTGTATCAGGTAAAATAGAATCTTTCTTTCCACCTCTAATACCTGCTAGAGCCATAGCATCTTTTTCATCGCAAATTACTAAGTCATCTGTTGTAAGCTTAATTGTATTGTTATCAAGCAATAATAATTCTTCGTTTTCTTTAGCATTTCTTACTATTATTTTTTCTTCATTAACATGGGTTCTATCAAAAGCATGAAGTGGTTGACCTACTGTCATCATTACATAATTTGTAATATCAACGATAGCATTTATTGGTCTTTGCCCAGTTTTAGATAATAGTGATTTCATCCAGATTGGTGACTCTTTTTCATAAATTCCATCTATTTCTACTGCTACATATCTATTACATTTAGTTGTATCTTCTATTTTAACATTATACTTTGGTAAATTTTTATCTAATTCATATTTAGATAACTTCTTTAGAGGAACGTTATAAATAGTAGACAATTCTCTTGCAATACCATAATGTCCCCATAAATCTGGTCTGTTAGAAAGAGATTTATTATCTATTTCTAATACTGTATCATTCATATCTATTATATTAGCGATAGCATCACCTGGTTTACAATCAATACCTTTTAAATCAATTATTTCAGTTTCACTATCAGCAGGAAAGAAATCGTCTAAGTAAACTTCTTCTGCAGCACAAATCATTCCATAAGAAGTCTCACCTCTCATTTTTGTTTCCTTTACTTTTACAGGCTCTCCTTCTCCATGCCAAATTACTTCTGCACCAGGCTTTGATACAACTACATATTCTCCTTCATAGAGGTTAGAGCCTCCACAGACAATTTGAACAGGTTTATCTTCGCCAATATCAGTTATACATATTTTTAATCTATCTGCATTTGGATGTTTTTTTACTTCTAAAATTTTCCCTACTACAATATCATGATATTTTAATGAAACATCTTCTACATTATCTACTTCAACTGTTCTAAGCGTCATATCATAGGCTATTTGTTTATCAGTTAAATCTTTAGGTAAATCAACGTACTTTTTTATTAAATTTAATGATACTCTCATATTATCTCCTCCTATTTAAATTGTTTTAAAAATCTTAAGTCAGCACTATGGAATAGTCTTACATCATCTACCCCATATCTCATCATTACTAGTCTATCTAATCCTATATTAATATAAAACCCTGTCCATTCTTCTGGGTCTAAGCCTGCAGATTTTAATACATTTGGATGAATTACACCACCTGGCATAACTTCAATCCAACCATTGTGGTTACATACCTTACATCCTTTACCACCACATACTAAACATGCCATATCAATTTCATAACCTGGTTCTGTGAATGGGAAGAATCCTTCTCTCATTCTTGTGTTTATTTTTTTCCCAAAAACTTTTTCTAAAATAGTTTGAATAAGAACCATTCCTGATGAGAATGATATATCTTTATCAACAATTAAGGCTTCATATTGGAAGAAGGCTCTTTCATGTCTTGCATCAGTTGTTTCATTTCTATATGCTCCTCCTGGATATACAAATCTTGCTGGTGCTCCATGCTTTTGTAAATATCTAACAGAACCTCCAGTTAAATGTGGTCTTAAACATAATCTTTCGGCTCCTTCTTTGTCTTCAGTTCCTTCAAGCCAATATGTATCCATAGATTGACGTGCTGGATGGTCCTTAGCAAAGTTTAAATTATCAAATGCATATTTTTCACTACTAATATCATCTTCACTATAAACTTCAAAACCTAGTGATAAAAAAGCATCATTTAAATCATTTCTCATTTGAGTTATGGGATGAAGTGCTCCTTCATTTACTTTATTTCCTGGTATAGTCAAATCAATAGGTTCTTCCAATACACTCAAAGCAGCGATAAGTTCTTCTTCTTTAAGCTTCAACTTTTCTATAAAAGATGTTTTTATTTCAGTAGTTAACATACCTATTGATTTTTTTTCATCTGATGATAAATAACTCATTGATTTTAAAACTTTTGATAATTCACTCTTTTTACCGGTTAAGTCTTTTCTAACTTGTTCAAGTTCAGTAATGTTCTTTATATTTTCAATTTTTCCTAAACCTTTAGTTTTAATTTCTTCTAATTTTTCTTTCATAAATTCTATCCTCTCTTTCTAATGTTAACTTATATTTAACATGATTAATCTAAAATCACTTTTAAAATCTTCTTCCAAATTAACCACTTCCTTTCATAGTTTTAATAAATAAAAACGAGCAATCCATCCATAAAGGACGAATTGCTCGTGGTACCACCTTTTTTTATAGTATTACTACTACCTTATTAAGATTAACGCTCATACACGATTTGACTCTACCATTGAAATTCATTAAATCTCCTTATCTATTGTGGCTTTCAGTCACTGACCACAATTTCCTTTTAGAGTTTGAGATTAACTACTTAGATGATTTCTTCGTCAACAAATTTCTACTTGATTATATTATTGTTTTAATTGTTTGTCAAATTTTCTAGAAAGTTTTTCTATATTTGTAAATTATTAATTTATTTTAATTCTTTTTGAATATCTTTTTTTGACATATCAGAATATGGTTTAATGTCTTCTTCATCACGGTCATAACCATTAACACCATACTTATCAGACATGTCATATATTAATATTTCATGAGAACAATGTATATCAGCATTTTTAGACATAACATCTAAAATATCATACAATACTTGTTCTTTAGGTAATCCTAACATTTTATAATGTTCATTATCAGAGTCACTTAAATCCCAAAAACTTTTATCTGTAATAAATTCACTTTGAAATAGTTTTCTTTCATGGAAAAATAAAGTGGCAATAGTTGCAATATGTTTAGTACCAGCATCTTCTTTATTAAATCCTGCCCATTCTAAATCATCTAAAAGTCTTTGTCTAATACTTGGTCTTGGTACATGATGTAAATAATTTTTAGCTTCACAATAATCATATCTTGAAGAAAGATCTTCCTTAGAATATTTACCTTCCATATACTCTACCCAAGATTTAACTTTATTATAATACTCTTCTACTTTTTTATAAACTTCTTTACATGAAGCACCAACTACTTCTTTTCTAAGGTCTGCAAATATTTTTTTATCATACATCATAATATAATTTCCCCTTTAAGTAATATGTGCATATTATAACATTAACTTACCTTAATGTCAATTTTCTTATCTGATACTTTGACATTTATATAGAAATATGATATTATGTATTTGTCAAAGAAATTGGCATAAAATAAAAATGAATACATCTATTAGAATAGATGCTTTCATAAAAATAGTTTTTAAGGGCATCTAATTCCCAAAGGAATTAGATGTTATTATTATCTATAGATAAGAGAGATAATAATGAATAGCAAAATAATGATAATTATGAAAAATGATTTTTCTCGTTTATTCATATATCTTGCTCCTTTCTTTTATTTTTATTAATAAAAGAAAGCATCTAATTCCAAATAAATGTATTCATATATAGTATAACATTAAACCCGTATCTTTCATAGTACGGGTTTTCGTAAATATATTATTTGTCTTTTTAATAATAAATTATCATAGCAGAAAAACAATAAATCTGTTCTTCACCACTAGGAAAAGAACTAACAGCATATTTTATATCTACAACTTCTCCATCTAAATCACTTAAAAACTCATTCATAGCTTTTTGTAAATCAGTTTCATCTTCATAATCAAATATTTTAACTTTCATAGAAATATCACAGCCTTTCTATTATATTTTAAAATACTTTTTCCACAAAAAATGTGGAAAAAAGCAAAGAGAATTTTTTTTCTTCTTTGCTTGTTTATTTTTTTCTACCTATATATAATACATGGCTACTATACCCTGCTAAATCTTTTCTCTCACAACTTTTATAATGGTAATCTAGCCATACTTTAAACTCTTCATCATTTAAATCATTTACATAGTCACGTAAAATAGCACTCAGTCCATCAGTTGCAACAGTTGTAATATAATCTAATGGGTATTCTTTCATTAGTCTATTAAAATCTTCAATAGACCTGTTCGGCAAGGTTATTGAACAAAATAGTCAAAATATGATATCATTGATTCAAGAATATAAAAGTGGTGATGATAATGATGTATATATTAATAGCACTTATAGGAATAATAGTAGGTATGCTT
>DVHC01000026.1 GCA_018712385.1 Candidatus Onthousia excrementipullorum
CCTCCTTTCCAGAAGTGTAGTTTAGGACATTTTGTTTTATAAATCAAATTTTCTTTACCGATTTTTATAATAGGACATTTTGTTTTGTAAACGAAAATACAAAAGCGGACATTTTGAAAAAAAAGTCACATTTTGTTGTTACTATGTTGATTTTTTTGAGAAGTTATGCTATTTTTATATAAAGGAGGAATTTAATTATGGCTAGTTTAAATAGTGCTATTAATGTACAAGTTGATAGTAAAGATAAAGAACAAGCGACTAATATTTTAAAAGATTTAGGATTAAATATGAGTACTGCTATTAATATTTTTATTAAACAAATTATTAAATGCGATGGTTTACCATTTGAAGTTAGAAATCCTAAACCTAATAAAGAATTATTAGAAGCTTTAAAGGAAGGAGAGGATATATTGTCTGGTAAAATAGATGCTAAAAAATACGATAGTGTTAAAGAATTAATTGAGGATTTGGAGAATGACGTTTGACTTTCTGAAATCTAAGTATAATATAGTTATAACTTCGAGATTTAAGAAAGATTATAAAAAAATAATTAAACAGAATAAAGATAAAAATAAGTTGATTTATATTTTAAAAAAACTTGCTAATGGTGAATTGTTAGAAGCAAAATATAAAGATCATGGTTTAATAAACAATAAATTATACAAAGATTGTAGAGAGTGCCATATTGAACCTGATTGGTTACTTGTGTATAGGTACCATAGAGATGAATTGGTTTTACTTTTAGTTGCTACTGGAAGTCATAGCGAATTATTTGACTTGTAGATTATTTTTTGGTATAGTTAGTGTAGATTTTTCTTAGAAGTCTAAAAGTAGAAATATAACTACTATAAGAGACTTAGTGGAAGGTGTGAACTAAGATAGTTATATTTTGAATTTACATAGATGGAGAAAAAACGTGACTTAAGCGTTAATTAGGTATGAGTGCATAGTTTCTATGAAATAAGGTGGTACCACGGGTCTAGCTCGTCCTTAGTTTATAGGAACTTTTTATTTTTTGTGGGAGTGGTAGTATGAGTTTAAGTGAATTATATAGTGAAGAAGTTAATCAGTATAGGAAGACTGGTAAATTACAAGTTGAACCTAGTCAGGCTTTAACAATGTTACTTTTGGATAAGAAAGATGATTTTTTTCCTACTGATGTAAATATTGAGCATTTTTATCATGATTATGAGGATGAAATAAAAGCGGATGCTTTGAAGGTAGAAGATGATTTTGATTTAGAGTCTCCAAAAGATAATGATAAATTTTGGAAAACTTATGGTAGTGCTATAGAAGTGTTATTTGATGGTATTACTCAGATGTCACTTATGAGTGGAGAAGATGTTTACCAATATTGTTATGGTGATGAAAAAGGTGATACTAAAGTAAAAAAAATAGGAGGGATAAAATGACATTAATAGAGCTTTATAATAAAGAATTAGAAGATTATTATGATACTGGAGAAAGAAATCATCCTAGTAATTTACTTGCTCTTCTTCTTTTAAATAAGAAAGATGAATTTGAACCTTTAAAAGTTAATGAAGGGGAATTTTATGATACCTATAAGGAGGAAATTGATAGAGGAATTGAAAAGGTTACTAAGGATTTTAATTTTTCTAAAGAGGACTTTATTAATTATATCGAAGAAAGTTTAGGTTCTTATGTTGAAGAAGATTATGAAGATGATAAGTTATGGCAAGTATTTAGTGAAGGTTTTGGGGCTTTACATTGGGGATTAATGTATAGAACCGATTGTAGTGGAGAAGAAATTTATTCTTATTATTTTGATGATGCAAGAATTAAAGATAATAATTATGTTAAGAAAATAGGAGGGATAAAATGACATTATATGAAGAATTAAAATGGAGAGGACTAATTAAAGATATATCTAGTCCTGAACTTGTTGATAAACTAAATAAAGGAGGTCTTACTTTTTATATTGGAACTGACCCTACGGCAGATAGTTTGCATATTGGACACTTTTCATCGTTTTTAATTGCAAGACGTTTGAAGGAAGCAGGACATCATCCAATACTTTTAGTAGGGGGAGCGACTGGCCTTATTGGTGATCCTCGTCCTACTAGTGAAAGACCTATGATAAGTAAGAATGAGTTAAATCATAACTTTCTTTGCTTGAAAGAACAAGCGGAAAGGATATTTGCAAGAGGAGATAAGGACTTTAGAGTTGTTAATAACTTTGATTGGACTAAAGATATTAATGTAATAGACTTCTTAAGAGATTATGGTAAGTACTTTAACATTAATTATATGCTTGATAAAGATATTGTAAGAAGAAGACTTGATTCAGGTATTACTTATGCAGAGTTTTCTTATATGATATTACAGGCTTTAGATTATTTACATCTTAATCAGGAATTTGACTGTACTTTACAAGTTGCTGGACAAGATCAATGGGGTAATATTACGGCAGGTATTGATTTAATACGTAAAAAGACTGGTAAAGAAGTATATGCCTTTACAATGCCTCTATTAACAAAAGCAGATGGTACTAAGTTTGGTAAGAGTGAAGGGGGAGCGATTTGGTTAGATAAAGAGAAAACTACTCCTTATGAGATGTATCAATTCTTAATAAATGCAGAGGATAGTAAAGTAATTGATTATTTAAAATTCTTAACATTCTTAAGTAAAGAAGAAATAGAGAAGATAGAAAAAGAACAACTTGAGGCTCCAGAAAAACGTATTGCTCATAAAGCTTTAGCAAGAGAAGTTATTACTTTTATACATGGAGAAGTGGCTTATAATGAGGCTTTAAATATCAGTGAAGCATTGTTTAGTGGAGATATTAAGAATCTTACTAGTAAAGAGATAGAAATGGCTTTTAAAGGGCTTGATAAACTTGTTATAGATAAAGATATGAATATAGTAGATTTTCTTGTAGAGTTTAATATTTGTAGTAGTAAAAGAGAAGCAAGGGAGTTTGTTAATAATAATAGTATTAGTATTAATGGAGAGAAAATTAATGATTTAGAGTTTACTATTAATAAGTCTATTGCTATAGATAATAAATATGTAGTAGTAAGACGTGGTAAGAAGAAATACTTTATTGCATGTTTTGGAGGTAAAGATGAAGAAGAATAAAACTAAAAAGGATTTAAGAGTAGAACAGAAAAGATTAGTTAAATGGTTAAGAGTAATTATCGTTCTTTGTATTGCAATTATTGCTATAGAAGCCTGCTATATAGGTTTATCTTATTATAATAGAAGTAAATCTATTATTTATACCGATACTTTAAATAGTTTTAAAGAAACTAAAGATGGTTATTTAGTGGCTGGTAATAGTGATTTTAAGAAGAGTAAGTTTAATGATTATCAGAAAGAGTATAATAAAGCTAAGTTTGCTAAATATAATAAAGACTTTGAAGTAGAGTTTGAAAGTGCTTATACTAAGGGATATTCATCATATTTTAGTGATGTTATAGAATATAGTGACGGATTTATTGCTGTAGGTGGTGCTCAGTATGATAAACAGCAAGTTGAAGATAATGCTACTGATGGGTTAATTGTTTTATATGATAAAGAAGGTAAGCAAGTTAAGACTAAGAGTGTACAAATAGCAGGGGATACAACTTTTAATAAAGTATTACTTGTTGATGATGGCTTTATTGTAGTTGGTCAAAGTATCTTACAAAATATGGTTATAGGTAGTGATCCAGATGGTGGTGCTTTGATAATTAAATATGATTTTAATTTAAAGGAACAGTGGAGAGCTAATTTTGGAGGTAGTAAATCTGCAACTTTTAATGATGCTATTATTGATGGAGATTATCTATATTTAGTTGGTAAAGATGCTACTCGTTATGGTATGATTGCTAAATATACTTTAGATGGTGAACAAGTTTATGCTAAGACTTATGAATATACTGATACTGTTGGTTTTAGTTCTATTGTAAAAGTAGGTGATGACTTCTTTGTAGCAGGTTCTAAGACTATAAATATTGATGCAAAAGATGAAGATAAAGTTACAGAAGGATTAATTCTTAAATATAATAGTGATGGTGAAGTTTTAGATGAAGTTACTTTCAGTAGAAATAATGCTGCTAGGTTTAATAAGATAGTTAGTGATGGAGATAATTTAATTGTTGTTGGTCATACTTATAAGAAAGATGAAGATAAGTCTACAGATACTTATAATTACTTAGATTATCGTGGTATTATTGTTAAATATAATACTGATTTAGAAAAGAAAGCTAATAATAAAGAGAATGGTGAAGGTATTGATTACTTTAGTGATGTTATAGTTACTAGCGATGGCTATTTAGTAGGTGGGGCATCTTCATCACGTGAACTTGGTAGTAATAATAAAGACTATCGTACTTATTTCTTAAAATATAATAAAGATTTAGAGAGACAGTGGTATAAGTAATGATATATCTAGTTAAGAGTTTTAGGGAGGATAAAGATACTAGTGGAAAGAATAATCCTCCTTTATCAGAAGAAGGAGTAGAATTTGGTAAAAAGTTAAAACTAAGAAATAATGCTATTAAGTTTGATATGTGTTATACATCATTTAAGTTAAAAGACTTTGGTAGTGCTCTTATTCTTGTAGGAGATAAGTTAATAGTTCAGAGAACTCATAGTTTAGATAATAATGAAAAGGAAGAGATAATTAGTTTTGTTAAATCTCTTCCAATAGATAAATCTATTTTAGTAGTGGCAGATGATGAAGTTATTTCTGTTATTAAAGGTAGTTTTGATTGTATAGAGTTAAAATAGAAATAGGAGGAAAAATATTCCCTCCTATTTTTTATAGACTTGTTAATGATACGTCATCTAGGTCTAATGACTGATTACCATTGGCATTAACTATGAATTCTATTCTAATTCCTGTAGTTCCAGCTGGTGCTTGTGATGTAATTAATCTATAATATGCAAAATCACGATTACTATTAGTTATGTCTTGTTCTCTTATCATAATATTACCACCAAGAATATCTCCAGAATTAGTTATGAATATTACATTGACATTAAGTGATACTTGATCTCCTTCGCCTCTTGCAAAGAAGCTTAATTCATAAAAACAACCAGGTTCTATATTGTTTATTACTTGTGATATAGTTGCATCATCTTCTATGTTAACAGACCAATTTCCTGAATGAACTCTTCCTTGACTGTTTTCTGATGTTATATTATCAGGATTAGTGAAAAGCCATCCAGTTGGTTTCTCATCGATAACGTTTTCCATTCCACCATTTACTACTAGTTCTCCTCTAGATACACAAGAACATGTACAGTTTCCTGCAGGACCAGTTGGACCAGTAGCTCCAGTTGTTCCAGTAGGACCTGTTGCTCCAGTTGCTCCGGTTGGCCCTTGTATACCAGTAGCTCCAGTAGGACCTGTTGGCCCTGTGCAGTTTTTAGCTAGACACTTAACAACTTCACAAAGGCAGTTATCTTTGTTATCTTTATAATCTTTGTTTTCATTATTAAAAATCATATTTACCTCCTTCGCTATATATTATGAGGTAGAATAAAACTTAAATAATTAATGTGCTTAATCTTTTAATAATAAAAAAATCAAGGGGGTTAATCCTTGACTTTTTCATTTCCTATTTGTTATAGAATTCAACGATTAGTGACTCATTGATATCCATGTTAAGTTCGCCTCTTTCAGGATATCTTACATAAGTACCTTCTTTTTTGTTTTCATCAAAAGTTACATATTCCACACGTTTATTAACTTTAGTTAGTGCTTCATTAGCAGCTTTATGATCTTTAGAATTCTCTTTTAAAGCGATAACACTTCCTGGTTTAACTCTGTATGATGGAATATCTACTTTCTTACCATTTACAGTAATGTGTCCATGGTTTACAAGTTGTCTTGCTCCACGACGAGTAGTAGCAAATCCCATACGATATACTAAGTTATCTAGACGAGACTCTAATAAGATTAAGAAGTTAGTACCATGTACACCTGGCATTTTACCAGCTTCTTTAAATGTCTTTTTAAATTGCTTTTCGTTAACACCATACATAAAACGTAATTTTTGTTTTTCTTTTAATTGGTTACCATAATCACTTGGTTTACCATGTCTAGCATTTCCATGTTGTCCTGGTCCATATGGTCTTTTTGCAAGTTCTTTACCAGTTTCAGTTAAAGAAAAACCAACACGTCTTGATTGTTTGTAACTTGGTCCTGTATATCTTGCCATGTATTTTCTCCTTTCCTTATATTTGCATTTTCTTGATTTGTCTTCACCATTTATTCAGGGAGTATTTCTTTCACCTTCCAGCACAAAAGTTACTAAAACTTTCGAAAACACATTGAATAAAGTAAGACATTGCTGTTTCAAGTAAATTGCTCTAATATCATATTATGAAAATTTCTTTTTGTCAAGTTTTTGTAGCATAAAATGTTAGTTTATGTTATGATGTTATAGTAGAGGTGATAGTAATGGGACATACACTTTTATTTATAATCTGTGTTATCATTGTAGTTTTAATTTTAGTAATTACTATTATCACTATCTTGAAAAGAAGACAAAAGAGGTATTACCAAGATATATACGACAATTTAGAGCGAGAGAAAAACTTAATTGGAAGTACACCTGTGCTTTTAGAACTTTCTAAGTTAGAACCAATTATTAAGAATGAAAAGATGGAAGAGAAGTATCAAAAGTGGGAAGAGCGATTTGATACTATTAAAAATGTTGATATTCCAAAGATAGATGATATGCTTATAGAGTTAGATACTTTATTAGATAAGAAAGAATATAAGACGGCTAAATTTAGAATTGCAAAGTGTGAGATGGAAGTCTATAAAGTTAGAGAGCAAGCGGATGATTTACTTGACCAGATAAAAGAGATAACTTTGAGTGAAGAGAAATATCGTAGTATTATTAGTAAACTTAAGACTAAGTATAGAGCATTAAATAAAGAATATAATGGCCATAAAAATCTTTATGAAGAGATGGCAGAAGCGATAGAGTTACAACTTGAAAATATAGAGAAACGTTTCTTAGAGTTTGAGAAGGCTATGGATGATAATATGTATAGCGATGTGGTACATATTGTTAAAGCTTTGGATACTATGATAGAACATATGGAGATAGTGGTAGAAGAAGTTCCTGATTTAATGCTTATGTGTAAACAGATGATACCTAAGAGAATTAAAGAGATTGAAGATACTGCTAAAGATATGACAGAGAAAGGTTATCCTATTGAATATTTAAATCTTGATTATAACTTAGAAGAGTCTCGTAAGAATGTGGGAACTATTTTAGATAGAATTAAAGTTTTAAATCTTGAAGATTGTATGTTTGAGTTAAAAACTATTCTTGATTATTTAGATAGTATCTTTGTTGATTTTGAGAAAGAGAGACTTTCAAGAAAAGTATATGAAGAAGGTATTAGAGATTTTGCTAAGAAGTTAAAGAAAACTGATAAGGTAGTTAGTGATATTTATGACCAGTTAGATGATATTAAGAATATGTATGACCTTAATGAGGAAGATGTTAATATTATTAATGAAGTTAATAAAGACTTGACTTCTATTAAAGATGAATATAAAAATCTAGTAGATAGAGTTAAGAATAAAGCGACTCCTTATTCCTTAGTAACTAAAGAAGTAGATGAACTTACATTAAAACTTAAACAAACAGAATCAACTTTAGATGTGGCTTTGAAGAGTCTTGGTAATATGTATGAAGATGAACAAAGAGCGAGAGAACAGTTAGGTGAGATTGATAAATTACTAAGAGAATGTAAAGAGAAGATGAGAGAGTTTAAACTACCTATAATAAGTGATAACTATTTTGTGGAACTTAATGAAGCGAATGAAGCGATAGAAGAGGTAGTTAAAGAATTATCTCGTAAACCTATTGTTATTAAAACTCTTAATACTAGAGTTGATACGGCTAGAGATTTAGTGTTAAAACTTTATAATACAACTTTAAATATGATAAATAAAGCTAAGTTAACAGAGGCTTTAATTGTCTATGGTAATAGATATAGAAGTTTACATGAAGATATTAATAATGGCCTTGATAGAGCTAGTTCCCTATTCTATAAAGGTAATTATGATAGTGCTTTAAAATTATGTGTTGATACTGTTAAATTAGTTGATGATACGATAGAAGGAAAGATTAAAGCTTATGAAAGTAAGATTTAATGAGAATGGAAGGGGAACATATGAGTTTTTAACAGTAGCGGTTACATGTTTAATACTTAGTGCGATACTTTTGTTTATAGTTGTTAACAATAATCAAAAAGAAAGATATCAAGTGTTTAGATATAATGCTAAGATTGTTGGTATTAATGCTGTTAATTATAATAATCAGACTAGTGATGATGTAGTATACTTATATGAATTAGTTGATGCTAATTTAGTAACAAGAATTAAAAATAATTTCTCTGGTGATGAGTACTGTGATATGTATGAGTCTAAAGTAGTTTTTTCTAATGATAATAAAAAAGTAACATTAAAATGTGGAGATTATTTAATTTATAATCAAGATGTTACTGCTAAAGACTATAGTATTTATAAAGTAAGTAATTGGTCTTTTGATAAAATCAGTGGTAATAATGTTGATACTGTAAAAGTGTATGGATTAATGAAAAATGGTAAGAATTTGCTTGATGGTTATTATGAAGAAGAGTTATTTATTAAATTAGTTGCTGCTAATTATGGGGGTAAATATAATAGTCTTAAAGCGATTAAGAAGAACTATCATGTAGATGAGAAAACTGCTTATAGGAAAAGGACATTAGTTGATTAAATTAATGTTCTTTTCTTAGAAACTATGCTATAATTATAATGGAGTAAGTGTAAGGAGGTATGTTAGATGAATAAGAGTAAGGAAAGAGATTTCTTTGATAGTCCTAGTATGATTACTTATATTTTGATTGGACTTTTAGTTGTGTTAATAATTTTATCACAGTCTTTTGCTATTCAAAGTCATATGGAAGCAGGGGATATATTTAGATCTATTATTAATCATAATAGTATTTATTTAGTTAGCTTAATCTATTTTATTTTAATTAGAGTTAAGTTTGGTAAAAAGTATTTTGATTATTTGAATGTAATTATATTTGCATTTTATTTACTTACTACTTTTGCTAGTTTATTTACAATCTTTCAATCTTTTGGTTTTGATTCTATTTTAAATTTGGCTTTTAATGTGTTAATTACATTATATTTTGGATATTCATTCTTTACTAGAACTGTTATAGGTAAAGACTTAAAACTTTCTGATAGTCCTTTAGCAGAGATTAATAATGGACAGTATTATTATTTATTGATTGGTATTATTGCTATTAGTTTGATAGTATCTTTAGTATCAGTTAATAGTTTTGAGGATGTAGTTGTTTATTTATTAGAAGCGTTATATCATTTTATGTTTGTTAGATATATTTATCTATATAAAGAATATGTGGAAAGAAAAGAGTTAGATATTGCTAAAGAAAAAGAAAAAGAGCGTGAGAAAGAGAAAACTGTAGATAAAGTAGAAGAAGTTAAAGAAGATGAAACTACTAAGAATGAAGAGAAGCCTAAAGAGGTTAAAAGACGTGGTAGACCTAAAAAGAATAAAGATGAGGAGGCTTTGAAATGAAAGATTTGTTTGATGAGATTGATGAAGAAAGAGAAGATTTACCTAAGTTAAAGAAGATAAGTAAGGAAGTACAGAAGAAAAGAAATTATAACTTCTATCAACAATTAGCGGTATGTTTGTTTATATTCTTGTTTATAGTAGGGGTACTTGTTGGTAATTTGTTCCCTGCTTGTAGTGAAACATCAGAGTTATTTGCTACTTGTACAAAAACAGAATATAATTTATCATTAACATTAATATTTTGGATTGCTAGTTTTGTTTTTTGCAGTATGATTTATGGACTTGGAGAAGTGATTAGATTACTTAATATTATTGCTAATAATACTAGTAGAAAGTAGGGTTTTATTATGAGTGAGAGAAGAGTTGTTAATAATTTTAGAGCTACTCCTGAAATGATAAGAGAAGCTAGAATGAAAAGATTACGTGCTAAAAGAAGAAGAGTGATTGGAGGTATTATTGGGATTACAGTAGGTGTTTCTGCTTTAGGTGTTGGATGTAGTAATATTATGGGAGGCGGTTCTAGTGATGGCCCTATTGTAGAACCAAAACCAATAGAGGAACCATATTCTATTACTACTAGTACTGATGATTTATCATCATTAAATGTAGTACTCGTTAATGATGGTATTAGTGATGAACAGATGAAACAAGCTGAAGATTCTTTGGAGTCGACAGGACTTGATGTTGAAGTTAGAGATATAAACGAATTAAATAAAGATGGAACAGAATGTTTTGTAGCTTTAACTAATTATAAAGGTGATGACTATAAAGTAATAGGTAACTACAATAAAGGTAATAATCATGCTGATTTACTTGCTATTGGAATGAAAGATGCTTTTGGAGGAGCTATTCAAAAAGGTATTTATGATAAGAGTGTAGCAGAACCAACTTTAATTCCTTCAGATATTGAAGTGGCAGTAGGTGATCAGATAATGCCTAATGTTACTATCGCTGTGCCAGAAGGAGCAGATTTAGAAGATTATGGTTATGATGTAGTGAAAGTTGATACTGGATTAAATGAAAGTTTTACTGATAGCCTTTTAGAGGGATTAGCTAGATATAATGATTCATTAAAATATGTTGATATTCATAATAGTGAATTTTTACTAAGACCTAGTGATGCTGCTGATTATCAACAGAGTGTAGATCCAGATGTTCTTAATTTAAATGGCTTAGATGATAGTTATAAGGTACAGAAAGATAGTATTTTGTTGAATAATGGACTTCCTAAGAGTTTTGATAAAAGTACTACTGTTAATGTAGAGATGGCAAATGTTAAAGGTAATTCATTAAATTAAAATAAGAACTTAGTATTGTGCTAAGTTCTTATTTTTGGTTGTATTGTCTTTTATTATTCATTTTATCGATGATGGTTTTATCTCTATCTATATTCATAAATAAAATATGTGGTTCAACATTTAAAGATTTAGCGATGTTTTCAAGTTTAGGAATAGTTGGACAATGTAGTCCTCTTTCTACATCTGTTATATATCTTGGACTTAATTTTGATAGTTCTGCTAATTTTTCTTGAGAATAATTATTAACGTAGCGATAGTACTTTATGTTATAGATGAGTAAATCTTTTAGATTATTAAATTTTAATTTCATACATACCTCCTAATATAGGTATGATATTATTTACTGCAAAATATTCACACGAACTATTTACTGCAAGATTATTTTATTATATAATAGTGGTGGAAAGGAGTAAATAATTATGGATGAAGATTTTAAAGACTTAAAAGAAAAAAGGAGTGGTTTTGCTACTGCTGCTTTAGTACTTGGTATTATTGGTATTTGCTTATCTTTTATTCCAATTTTAAATAATGCTTCATTTTTCTTAGGAATACTTGCAGTTATATTTGCTATTGTTTCTTTAATTAAGAAGGCAAGTAAAGGTAAAGCGATAGCAGGTTTAATTTTGGGAATTTTATCTGTTGTTATTACATTATCTTTACAAAGTAGTTGGGCTGAGTCTTTAGATAAAGTATCTGATGACTTAGATAATGCTGCTGGTAATAATACTGAAGAGATTCTTGGCAAGGATGTTGATGTTAGTATTGGTACTTTTGAAGGTAGTTTAGGTGATTATGGATTAGTTGATTCTAAATTAACTGTTACTGTTACTAATAAGACAGATGATGTTAAATCATTTACTATTCAAATTGAAGCGGTTGATGCAAATGGTAGTAGGATTGATACAGATTATGTTTATGCTAATAGTTTAGGTGCTAATCAGAGTCAAGATTTTGATATCTTTACTTATGTTAGTAGTGAAGATTTAGAAGCGATGCAAAATGCTACTTTTAATGTTGTAGAAGTATCTATGTATTAGAAAAGATCTACTTAATTTTGTAGATCTTTTTCTTGGTTTTGATTTACTTCATCAGTAGAAGTAGAACTTTCTTTATCTTCGTTAGATGTTTCATCATCGTTATTAGTGTTATTGTCAGTTTCGTTATTGTTATTTCTTGCAACTGTAATAGTTACTATTTCTGTATTTTCTATTTTTTTATTTGCTTTGATACTTTGTTTTATGACTGTATTATCTTCTTCGCCGTTAGTATCTTTATATTCTATTCTGTAAGATACACCGCTTTTATTTAATGTTCCAGTTGCTTCTTCCAAAGTCATACCTACAACGTTTGGAACAGTAACATGATTATCTAGAATTCCTACTGTTAAAGTAATAACGGCATTTTCATGAGTCTTAGAACCAGCTTTTTTACTCTGCTTTAGGACAATACCAACTTCATCTTTGTTTGTAGTTTCTTGTTCTTTTCTTTCATAACTAAGGTTTGCAGTATTAAGTAAAGCCGTTGCTTCTTCATAAGTGTATCCTGTGACATTAGGTACTTCTATATTGTTTTCTAGATAGTAATTATATCCTAGGATGCTTGCTATTACTAATAATCCTATAGACAATAGAATGAAGAATAGTAAAAGTATTTTTGTAAAGATGCTTGATTTTGGTTTATCACTTGATTGTTTATATCTTGGTGTTTTTGCTTTTTCCTTCTTTATTTTCGTCTTGTTTTTTGTTTTGGTTTTGTGTTTAACTTTGTCTTTCTTTTTATGTTCTTTTTTATTATTATCTTGGTTATTACTATTTTCTTCTAAAAAATAATAACCACAGTTTTTACAGAATTTAGCATCTTCATCATTTTCTGTTTTGCAGTTTGGACATATAATCATTGTATCACCTCGTTAATATTATACATCTATAATGTATTTCTTTCAAATGTGATATAATTAGTATTAGGAGATGATTTTTTTGAAAGTGTTAATTTTAAACGCTAGTCCTAGGGTTAATGGATGTACGGCAAGAGCCTTAGAAGAAGTTAGTAAGACTCTTAATGAAGAAGGAATTGAAACAGAAACTATTGTAGTTGGTAATAAAGATGTTAGAGGTTGTATAGCATGTAACTCTTGTGCTAAAACAGGTAAATGTGTTTTTAATGATATAGTAAATGATATTGCAGTAAAATTTGAAAATGCTGATGGTATTATTGTAGGTAGTCCAGTTTATTATGCAGGTAGTAATGGGACAATTATATCTTTATTAGATAGATTATTTTATAGTACACATTTTGATAAGACTATGAAAGTAGGGGCTTGTGTCTTATCATCTAGAAGAGCAGGTTCTACTTCGGCAATGGATGAGATTAATAAATACTTTACTATTTGTAGTATGCCTATTGTCTCTAGTAGTTATTGGAATGAAGTGCATGGGTTTACTGCAAGTGATGTGGAAAAAGATAAAGAAGGGTTACAGACTATGAGAAATTTAGGTAGGAATATGGCTTTTATGATTAAAGCGATTAAATTAGGTAAAGAAAAATATGGACTACCTAAAATAGAAAAAGGTGAGTTTACTAGCTTTAGTGATGGACTATAGAGCTTTATTTGACAATGATTTATCTGTATGATATTATTATGTCACTTGAAAGGAAGAGTGATTAGGATGAGACTTTTAGTTACTTGTGTAAATAAAACTATTTATGACATATTTTTACAGTGGTAGTTTAAAAGAAGTCTTATCCTTTTAATGTAATATTTGTAGGAACTACTGTAAAGTAGTTTTTTTGT
Source organism: Candidatus Onthousia excrementipullorum (assembly GCA_018712385.1). Lineage (GTDB taxonomy): Bacteria > Bacillota_I > Bacilli_A > RF39 > UBA660 > Onthousia > Onthousia excrementipullorum. Next base: position 13,659 of record DVHC01000026.1, read on the forward strand.
TGGAGGTGGATGCTTTTGAAAAAGTTTAAACATTTTAAAATATTTTGGGACTATATTAAAGATGATAAATTAAGACTAGCTCTTTATATTATCTTAGTAGTATTATCTTATTTACCTGCTTTAATATCTGTATATTTTTGGGGAGTTGCGGTGGAAGCTTTAACCGCTAAAGACATAAATTCATTTGTCTTTTATCTTGCAATGTATGAGGGTATTTACATTATCTTCTACACTTTTTTACAGATACCAAGAGATGCTTTATATACATATTTTGAGATTAAGTTTACAAAAAATGTAAGTAAAGACCTATATAAAAAGATAGATAAGTTACCTGCAATTGCCTTTGAAGAGATTGGTGTAGGTGAGTTTATTAACCGTTTATATACTGATCCTGATAGAGTAATGGAGTTGCTTTCTAAGATGGTTAGACTTATTTGTAAAGCAGTTGTTGTAATTATAGTTATTGTTATTGCAATTAGAATATCTTTTGTATTGTTCTTAGAAATCATGTTACTTGCAATTATTATGGGATTTATTTCGATGAAGTTTTTTCCTAGAATTAAGAAGAGTCAAGAGAATATTAAAAAAGAAAGTGATTCTTATGTAAAAGTTGCAACAGAAAATATTACAGGAATTAGAGAGATTAAGTCACTTGGTATTACTAGGATAATAGAGAGTAATATATTTAAAGTTATCGATAAACTTTATAGTCATACGGCTAAAGTTAGAAAGTATGAGAGATGGTATTATGGATTCAATAATCTTGCTTATTTCTTAATTCAGTTTTTAATTCTCTTTACAACTGGTAAGTGTTATTTGGATGGGGTTATTAGTTTAAGTGTGTTTTTAATGATGGAGTCTTATATCTGGAGAATTGATGAAGTAGTTGAGAGTATTAGTGACTTTGGAGTTAGTTTTAATAAAGTAACTGTTTCTTTAAAAAGAATAGGGGAACTATTAAATAATGATTTATATAAAGATGAAGTATATGGAGAGAAAATACTTGATAATACTAAAGGGGTTATTAAATTTAATAATGTTAAGTTTAAATATAAAGAAGATGAAGATTATACTTTAAATGGTCTTGATTTAGAGATTGTCCCTAATAAGAAGATTGCTATTGTAGGACGGAGTGGTAATGGTAAGAGTACAATATTTAACTTGTTACTTAGATATTTTGATGCTAGTAAAGGTAGTATTACTATAGATGGTATTAATATTAAAGATTTAACAGAAGAGTCTTTAAGAGGAAATATTTCGATTATTAGACAGAGTCCTTTTCTATTTAATTTATCGATACTTGATAATTTTAGATTAGTTAAGGAAGATGTTAGTTTAAAGGAAGTGCGAAAGTACTGTAAAAGGGCTTATATAGATGACTATATTATGAGTCTTCCTAAAGGATATGATACTATTATTGGTGAAGGCGGTATTAACTTATCAGGGGGACAAAAACAAAGACTTGCAATTGCTAGAACACTTCTTTTAAATACAAAGATAATCCTTTTTGATGAGGCGACTAGTGCCCTTGATAACGAGTCTCAAGAGTATATTAAGAGGACTATTGATGACTTAGTAAAAGATCATACGGTCATTATAGTTGCCCATAGATTATCTACTATCGTTGATGCTGATACTATTCATATAATAGAGAAAGGTAAATTAGTTGGTAGTGGTACTCATAAAGAGTTGTTAAAGGAATGTAAACAATATCAACATTTATACACTGCAGAAAGTGAAAATTAAAAAGAGGGTTAATAAATATGGAAGAAGAGATAATTAGAGAGTTATTGGATACAAGAGATTTTTATAAAATTATGGAAAATAATAATTTATATAAATATCAACTTTTAGATTTTATGAGAGATGGTATTTATAATAGAGAGTATAATTTAGATAATAAAGAGATAGGTATTTTAAAAGAAATATATCAAGATAAAAGTCATATGCTTAAAATTGGAAATGAGGCAGTTCTATTTATTTCAGATACTCATTATGATTATTCTTCTTTTGATAAACAAGATATGAATAGATGGGATTTTCTTTATTATGTGTTAGACTTTTGTAAAAATAATAAGATTCATTACTTAATTCATGGTGGGGATATAGGTGATGGAACTATAGAACTTAATGGATTAAAACAACCAGTAAATTTTACTGATGGGAGTTATGAATTAGCGAAAGAGCAAGTAAATAATATTTTAGATAAATATCCTAGTATTCCTTATGTTCATCAATCTTTTTTAGGGGGTAATCATGATGAAAGATATTTAGATTATGGTATAGATATATTAAAGGAATTTGCAGATAAGAAAGATATTTATCCTTTAGGTTATCTTCAAGCTTTTATATCAATAGATGGAGTATCTATATCTTTAGAACATGAAAATCATCCTTTTCTGATAGAGTGTAGAAATTTAATCTCTCATGATTTAACTATTCATGGTCATTCTCATATTGCTTTGTTTCAAGATAATGATGTATATATTCCTGCTTTAGGAGGATTTTTAAATCATAAGAATGAAAAAGGGGGAGAGCCTGGATTTTTAGTTATGTATCCTTACAAGGAGAAAGATTTGGTAAAGTTAGAGTTTGAACATTTTTATTTAAGAGATGATACTTTTGTAAAAGAAGCTAATCCATATGTTTATAAACTAAAAAAATAAAAGAGGAGTATTGTTAATGTAGTCAATATTCCTTTTTAGTTACTGTTTCTAAAAATAATCTCTTTTGAAATCCTCCGCTTGTTTCTTTCTTCTTATCTGCTTGTTTTATAACATCATCTAATGTAAAGCCTTGATACTCTGCCATTGCTCTAATAAGTTCTAGTTTATCTCCTAGTTCTTTTAATACTTCATCTTTACTTGTAGCATCTTTTACTTCTTGTAATTCTTCAGTATCTTTTCTTAATAGAGCAAGCCAATACTCATTATCATTTAAAGTGTGATATATAGGTTCTTCACCGTTTTCTTTAATAATAGTAGGAATATTATCACGTACTAATTTGTTATATTTATTTTTCATAGATTTTCTCCTTAATAACTAAATTATAATAATTAAAAGAAAAAGTAGATGTTTTGTTATCTGCTTTTATAGTTTGTTGTGTAATTTTAATATTTCTATTAACATTTTATCACGATATTCGGCAAGGGATTCATCATCGTTACCTATTTCTTTAGGTCTATTTTTTAAAGATTCTTCAACACCTTTTCTAGCAATACTAGCAAATTCTTCTGGGAAGTCTTTAAAATCTGCCATATCATGCAACCATAAACTAATAGATGAGTTTAAGTGTTTCATAAGACCATCTACATGTCCTTTACCTCCACCTAATTCAAAGACTAGACTTGGTCCCATAATAGCCCATCTTAATCCAGGACCATAGGTAACAGCCTTATCGGCATCTTCAATAGTACATACACCTTTCATTACTAAGTTACATACTTCTCTATAAACAGCCATTTGAATACGATTACAGATAAATCCTAAAGCTTCTTTTTGTAAGACAACAGGTTCTTTACCAATAGATTGATAAAATTCTTTAGCTGTGTTTATTACTTCATCAGTTGTATAATCTCCTTTAGTAAGTTCTACTAATGGTATTAAATGTGGGGGATTATAAGGATGGGCACCTATAAATCTGTCTTTATGTTTAGCATCTCTTGCTATTTTGGTAATTAGTAGTCCTGATGTAGATGAAGCGATGATGGTGTCATCTTTAGTATATTTTTCCATCTCTTCAACCATTTGTCTTTTAATATCATAATTTTCAGGTCCAGATTCAGTGATTAGTTCAACATCTTTTACGGCATCACTCATTGATGTAGTATAACTAATTCTACTTTCAATTTCTTTTATCTCTTCATCTGTTACAACATTATTTTTCTTTAAGTTAAGTAGGCTTTCATGTATTCTAATCTTTGCAAGATTTAAAGCATCGTCAGTTATATCATAGACATTTACGGATAATTTCTTTAGTGAATAATATAAAGCCCAACTATAACCTATTACACCTGCCCCAACACAGGCAACTTTTTTAATATCTTTTGCTTCCATATTCTACCTCCATCTTAATTGTAGTTTTTTAGATAGGTAAATGCAAGGTAGTTGACATTATTTGGTGTTAAGTTGTTGTAAATAAGCATTAATTATATTTTTATTATGCTGATTTGAAAAGTAATTTAGTATATGATATAATTTTTTCATTGAAAACAGATTGGTACATAAATAGTTAAAGAAAAATCAGAGAGGATGAAAATATATGAATTTAATATCTTTATTACAAAATCGACAGGAATTATTATCTTTTGAACCTTTGGTATCATATTTACAAGAGATAGAAAGACTTAATCCGGAGATTATTTTTCAAAATAAGAGATTATGCTATTTAAAAGATGATGAGCATTATTATAAAATTGAATATCGTTTATCTGATGGGCCTTTGTTAAGTGATATTGTTGAAATAGGTATTACTGATATAAACTTTTTTGCAGTAAGACATACTGCTTTTTCTATTACGAATCCTGATAATAATCTTGATATTCCTGATATGCCTGAAAAAAGTATAGATGATGAATTTTTAGTTTTTGGTGATAATTCTTGTAATGTTATAGACAGATTTTATTCTTATGAAAATAATAATATAGAGGTATTATCTAGTAATGTGATGGAATTATCGCTTTCAGAAATGAAAGAGCTTTTTGATCCTGATAATTTTTTAGACTGTGAATGTTTATTAATATTAGACAATGCTAAAAAGAATAATGATAAGATAGCAGAGCTTAGAATGATGATTGATACAGGTGCTGGTGGGAATGCATTTTCTCGTTTAGCATTTGGACCGTTAAGACATCGTTTTGTTCCTGAAATCTCAGAAGATAAAACATTTACATATACGTTAAAAAAGTAAGTTAGAGCTTGTAAAATAAAAAACTTTCAATTTGATGTAAAGAGAAAGTTTTTATTTGCATTTTTTTCATAAGTTTCTAATGTTTTTAAAAGAAGCATTCTATATATTTCTAATTTTTCTTTTTTATTAATTAAAGAATCATGATATTCATTTAATTTGAATATTAATAATATTCATCTGTTTCATAATAATATGAAGTTTCTATACCTTTAAAAATTGTAGTTAAACTTAAATCATCTGTTAGATTATTTTCGATTAAAGTTTTAATTTCTAAAGTATTAATTGGACTTCTTTCCATTGCTTGTAAATATAATCTTTTATCAATGTTTTCCCAATTAACAATTTTATTTAGATTTTTCTTTAATATTAAATCTAACCAAATTCTTGTGCTTCTACCATTCCCTTCTAAGAAAGGATGAGCGATATTCATTTCTACATATTTATCAATTATTTCATCTAATGTAGATTCTTTCATTGTTTCTATTTTTTTTAATATATCTTCTAAATATAGAGTGTTAGCAAATCTAAAATTTCCTTTAGAAATGTTTTCTTTTCTGATGATACCTGCAAAGTCATATAAACCTTCAAATAGATATTTATGAATTTGTTGTAATCCTTTAACAGTACCTATTTCAATATTGTCTATATCTCCAATTAAAAATAGTTTTTTAGCATTTTCTAAACTTTTTTTATCAGCTTCATTCATTTGTATCGCCTTCTTATAAAATAATATAAAAAAGACTCTTATGCAAAGAGTCTTAACTTTCTTAATGGCAGGGGCGGAGAGAATCGAACTCCCATCAAAAGTTTTGGAGACTCCTATGCTACCATTATACCACGCCCCTATGGGTTCTTTTAAGAACACATTTATTATAGCATAGTTTACTATGATTTGACAATATATTTTTAATTGTGCTAATGCAGTGGAGGGCATACATTTGGATCAGGGGCATAGAAACAATGATTTTTAAATCTTCCTGCTAAGGCTTGATCATACCAGGTATTAATACAATTGCTATTTCTTCCTGGTGCATAGAACCATAATGCATTAGTAGCAGGATAGTAATATTCTCCTTTTAAAGTTCTTTCTGCTAGTTCTCTTTCTTTGATAGTGGAACCTGTTGTGAATTGAGGACTGTTTATACCAGCGAAACCTCCTGGATTTTGAAATACCATTTTGGTAATTGTATTTATATTTCTAAATGTATAACAGTTAGCAAGGACTCTATTTACACCAACATTGCCTACCATAAGCATACCATAATCTCCTTCACCAACTGCTTCTGCTCGCATTAATCTTGCTAGTAAATCTAATTCTTTACTTGTATATTGAACTAATTGAGACATATAATCACCTAGTATACTTTATGTTTTTTATAATAATTTGTTCTATTAAGTAGTATAAATTTGTGATAAAATTAAAGTAGAGGTGGTGCTTGTGAAGAAGAAAAGAAAAAGAAGAATAGCATTTATTATATTTATAATTTTATTATTGGCTTTGATAGGAGGAACTTACTATTATTTTGTTTATCTTGGTAATGATGTGCCTTTGGTAGAAAAAAAGGAAAAGTTAAATGTTTATGATGTTAATAGTAATAAACGTCCTATTGCTATTATGATTGATAATAATGTTGATAATGATGAACAAGTAGGGTTACAAGATGCTTATTTAACTTATGAGATAATAGTTGAAGGTGGATTAACTAGAATAATGGCTGTATATAAAGATGTTGATACAAGTGTTATTGGACCTGTTAGAAGTAGTAGACATTATTTTTTAGATTATGCTCTTGAGAATGATGCTATTTATGCTCATTATGGATGGAGTACGTATGCAGAGAATGATATTAAAGCTTTAGGTGTTGATAATATTAATGGACTTTATGATGATGCTTTTTATAGAGATAGTAGTATAGCAGCACCTCATAACGTCTTTACTAGTATTGATAATTTATATTTAATGGCAGAAGAGCTTGGTTATGATACTACATCTAGCGACTATGAAAACTTAAATTATGTTACTAAAAAAGTAAATTTAGAGAAGAAAGATAACTCATTAAACTGTGATAGTGATAATTGTAGTTTAGAAGGTAGAGTTTTAACTAGTATTGAGATACCTTATTCTAATAGTGAGGTTAGAAGTTATACTTATGATAGTGATAATGGTTATTATTTACGTTATATGAATGGTATTCCTCATACTGATAGAGATACTGGAGAACAATATCATTATAAAAATATAATTATTATGAAAGTAGATAATAGTACTCTTGATGATTATGGTAGGCAAGATTTAGATACAGTTGGTAGTGGGGAAGGTTATTATATTACTAATGGTTATATGATGCCTATTACTTGGGAGAAAGATTCTAGAAGTGGTAAGACATATTATTCTTATAGTAATGGTGATGAAATAGAAGTTAGTGATGGTAATACTTTTATACAAGTAATGCCTAGTGATAGAGATATAGTTGTTAATTAATAGGGAGGTTTTAGTTTATGGGAATGGCAAATAAAATGAAAGGAAAGGCTTTGCCTGCTACTAGTGTGGTAAGGTCAAGTAAAGTTGTAAAAAGTATTGATAAAGCGGATGTGTTTGAATTAAATAATGCTAATGAAATTGTTACTTTACAGAATAGAAGAGAAGATATTGCTAGTACAGAGACTTTTAAAGGGTATAAATCTATTGAAAGTCCTTATGTAAAAAAACTAGTTAGGTAATAATAAAAGACTATCTATGGATTATTATAGATAGTCACTTTTTTTATTCCCGTTTTTTGGTAAGGAACACCGCTTTTTAATTATGCTTATAATGTATTATGTTTTTCGATGCTTTGTAAATAGTATGTTTTTTGTCAAGTATTGGAAACTTTAAGGGAAAAGTTTAATTATTCTTTATTATATGGTAAAATTTAGGTGGGTGGTAGTCGTGAGAAAGTTAAAGTCTTTAGGAGATGCTAGAATTAAGCCTAAGAGTAATAAAAAGAAAATAATTATAATTAGTGTTATTAGTGTTGCATTACTTTTAATATTTGTTGGACTTTTCTATTTTTTGTTATCTATGAATGATAGTGGGCCTAAGAAAAAAGATAAGGTAAAAATAGATGACGCTAGTACTATAGAGAAGAAAGATTTAACTGTTTATGATGTTAATAGTAATAAGCGTCCTATTGCTATTATGATTGATAATAATGTTGGTAATAATGCTCACGTAGGATTACAAGATGCTTATTTAACTTATGAGATAATCGTAGAAGGTGGACTAACTCGAATAATGGCTATTTTTAAAGATGTTAATACTAGTGTAATTGGTCCTGTTAGAAGTAGTAGACATTATTTTTTAGATTATGCTCTTGAGAGTGATGCTATATATGCTCATTATGGATGGAGTACATATGCTGAAAATGATATTAGAGCTTTAGGGGTTAATAATATAAATGGACTTTATGATAATGGCTATTATCGTAACTACAATATTGCGGCACCTCATAATGTTTTTACTAGTATAGAAGATTTATATAATGTGGCTGCTAGTAAAGGCTATAGTACGACTAGTAATAATTACAATCTTTTAAATTATACTACTGATGATATTGCTTTTAATGATACAAGTGATTTATTAACTGCTAATAATATTACTATGACTTATTCTTATAGTGAGGTTAGAAGTTATACTTATGATGCTACCAATAGGTATTATTTACGTTATATGAATAATAGTCCACATACTGATAGAGATAGTGGATTACAATATCATTATAAGAATATAATTATTATGAAAGTTAATAATCATACATTAGACAGTTATGGTAGACAGGATTTAGATACTGTAGGTACTGGGGAAGGCTATTATATTACTAATGGATATGCTATTCCTATTACTTGGAGTAAAGCTTCTAGAAGTGATAAAACTCATTATTATTATAAGAGTGGTAATGAGTTAGTAGTTGCAGATGGTAATACAATGATACAAGTAGTACCACTTAATAGTAATATTGTATTTAGTTAGGGGGACTTATGAAAAGTTTAAGTAAACATAAAAATGATATTATAAATGTTTTAACTTTAATTATAATTAGTTTAGTTACCATTTTAGTACTTGTTAATTTTACTAATTTTTTTGGCTCTAAGAAAGATTGGATAAGTCAACATATTATGTTTCCTGATTATTTAAGAAAGTTATTTTATGATACAGGTGATATTTTTCCTAATTTTGCATTTAACCTTGGAGGGGGACAAAATATCTATAATATTTCGTATTATGGACTTTTTAATCCGATTATTTTAATTTCTTATTTATTACCTTTTGTATCTATGATTACTTATATACAGTTTAGTATGATTATCTGTTTAATAGTAAGCATTATTTTAATGTATTATTTTTTAAGAAGAAGATTTGATTTGAAAGTCAGTTTTGTTAGTACTTTATTATTTTTAACATCAGGATGTTTGATCTTTCATTTACATAGACATATTATGTTTGTCGATTATATGCCTTTTTTACTCATGGCATTAATTGGGGTTGATAAGTATTTTGATAAGAAGAAAATACCTTTATTAGTTATATCTATTTTCTTAATGATTTTAACTAGTTATTACTTTAGTGTTGTTGGATTAGTTTGTATTTTACTTTATGGTATTTTTAGATATATAGAAGATAAAAGGAATGATAAGATTACAGTAAAAGATTTCTTTAGGGAAGGCTTTAAGTTTATCTTTATAATGTTAATACCAGTGCTTTTGAGTTGCTTTCTTTTACTTCCAACAGCTTATTCATTACTCGATGGTAGAACTGCTACTAATAAAAGTATTTCTTTACTTGGGTTATTTATTCCTAACTTTGATATTTCTAATACTTTGTATTCATCTTATTCTTTGGGATGTAGTGCTATCTTTATAATTGCTTTAATATATGGTGTTGTAACTAAAAAACGTGAAGTTAAGGTTATTAGTATAATCTTTAGTATTTTGCTAGTTTTTCCTATCTTTGATTATGTGTTTAATGGAGGAATGTATCTAAATGGTAAAGCATTTATACCACTCTTACCTCTTGCAATTCTTTTAATTGGTTATTTCCTTATGAATATTTTTAATAATAAAAGTAAGTTAAAGATTAGTATTATTATCTCTTTAATAATTGCAGTTATTAATCTTCTTGTTTTCATTTATAAGAGGGAATACTTATGTTTATTATTTTGTGTTGATATGGTTCTCTTAATTATCTTTTTACTTATTAGTTATAAGCTAGAAAAAAAATATGTTTTTTATATTTATCTTGGAGTTATGTCATTAGTCTTAGTTATTCCTACTAACTTTTCTGATATCTTTGTAACTAAAGAGTTTTATGATACTTTAGATTATGAAGAGACTAGCGATAAAGTAAAGAAAGTATTAGATAATGATAATAGCTTTTATAGAATGAGTGATCAAAGTGTTAAGTTAGATAAATCTAATTATATTTATGATGTGGATTATTATACTGGTAGTATTTATTCTTCTTTATCTAACTCTTATTATAAAGATTTCTATAATAATTTAATTAATAATGAATTTATTTATAGAAGTTATGGTATGCTTACTGGTAATAATAATATTTTCTATAACTTTTATATGGGTAATAAGTATTTACTTAATAGTAGTAATAATATGTTAGGCTATAAAAAAATTGCTGATGGTATTTATAGGAATGAAGATGTCCTACCTATAGGATATAGTACTAATAAGATAATGAGTTTAGATGAGTATAATAGTTTATCTTATTTTGAGAAGTTAGATGCTTATTTGAATTATGCTATTGTTGATGAAGATTATATTGATAGTTATGTTAAGAAAGTTAAAGATTATGTTCCTAGTTATGATGTTTTAGAAAGTAAGAACTTAAAGATAGAAGAAGATAGTGGTAAATATTTTATTAAAGCTTCTAAAGATAATAAACTAGTTATTAAATTAAATAATATTAGTGATAGTGATATTTTACTTTTAAAGTTTAAGATGCTTTATAATAGTAAATGTAGTGTGGGGGATTCTTATATTACTATTAATGGGGTTAGTAATAAACTTAGTTGTAGAAAATGGAAATATCATAATAATAATTATAACTTTGAATATTCTTTGAGTGGTAAAGATACTTTAGAGATTACATTTAGTGAAGGTAAATTTAAGTTATCTAATCTTTCTTTTGCTATCTATAATTATAATGATTTAATGTCTATTAATGATGAAATATCTCCTTTTGTTATTGATAGAGATAAGACTAAAGGTGATGTTATAGAAGGCAATATTGATGTTAAGAATGATGGTTACTTTAAACTATCTATTCCTTATGATAAAGGATTTGAAGTCTATGTAGATGGTGAAAAGACTCCTTATGAAGTTGTTAATAAGAGTTTTATTGGCTTTAAGATAAATGAAGGTAATCATAATATTAAATTAGTTTATGTCTCTCCTTTATTTAAAGAAGGATTAATTGTATCTTGTGTTGGTTTGGTATTGTTTGTAGGGACAGTTATTTATTATAAGAAAAAGAAAAAAACTGTTGATTAATTCTGTTTATATATGATATATTAAGTATGCAAGAAAAAAATGTTAAATCATTTTTGCAAGGGGCCTATGGGATTCTGTGGGGCCCTATTTTTTTTGAAATATTGTTGTTGATAGTTATTTTTTATTATATAATGAACTTGTGTAGAGGAGGTTCTAATGAAGAAAATGGAATTTAGAGAAGTTCGTAACTTGGAGAATGGTGTTGTAGAGTGATAGTGTGAAAAGTTTTATGGAAAACTAGACATACTAGATGAAAATGATATTGAGATGAAAATCTTAATTCAAAACTATCAAAAAGGTAGTAAATTGTTCTTTGAAAAATAGAATTAATGGAAATTA
>DVHC01000027.1 GCA_018712385.1 Candidatus Onthousia excrementipullorum
TTGCATTTACTTTCAGAATTGCATCTTTTCCATCTTTTTTGTTACATGAGAAATTTGACTTTTTTAATTGCATTTAGTTTCGCACTTATATATCAACGAAAATCAGTTGCATTTACTATTGGAATTCACCAAAAAACAATATAATAGCAATAATATTATATGCAAAATAATAAATATTAGTATTAATAACAACTAAATAACTAAAAGTAAAAATTAATAAAGTTTTTCCTACAAGCTATAGATTAAACTAAAATAAAGCATTCGTCAACACAAATGCCTCATAATTTAAAAATAATTATTCACTACTAATTAATAACTCCCTAAATCTTTTTTCTTTACTAGCATCACCACTGGAATCAATAAACACTACACTATAACTCTTATTATCAAAAGTTATTCCTCTAAGGTTTAACTGTCTAGCAAGTTCTTTACTAACACCCAAAGAACCATCAAAGAATTTAACATTACTTAAAACTCTTCTAATATTATCTTTAATTAAAGGATAATGAGTACAACCTAAGACAACATTATCTATATCTTTATACCTACTAAGATTACTTTCCAAATATTGATTTATTTCATCTTCATTACCTTTTTCTATAAGTTCTGCAAGGCCCTTACAAGGAAGAAGTATTGTCTTATGATTATCATATTTATTAAATAAAGTAAGAAACTTCTCACTCTTTATTGTTCCTTCTGTAGCCATAACTAAAGTTTTACCTTTAGGATTATAATCATGTACCATCTTATAAGCAGGTTCAATAGCAATAAATAAGGTATCAGGATACTCTACTCTTAATCTTTTAACACATATAGCAGAAGCTGTATTACAGGCAATGACTATGGCAACACATCCCTTATCTAAAAGATAATCTACTATTTCCTTAACAATATCATAAACTTCACCATAACTCTTATCTCCATAAGGATTATTTTTAGAATCTGAGTAATATATAAACTTAGCATTTATACCTTGCTTCAAAATCTCTCTTAAAACTGTAACCCCACCAATTCCTGAATCTAAAACACCTATCATATATCACTCTCCAAAGTAGTTTTAACAAGATAAAGTCCACAAGCTTTCGCTGTCGCCCCATTTTTACCTCTTACTTTACTTTCAAGTATTCTCTTAACTTCATAAGGCTCTATCTTACCAGTTCCAACTTTAATTAAGGCTCCTACCATATTTCTAACTTGATATCTTAAAAAACCACTACCTACAAACTTAATATCTAAAACATCTTTTTTTCTAGTAATAGATGCTTCATAGATAGTTCTAACACAATTTTCCTTAACGTTATTCTCAGTAACAAAGGCTCTAAAGTCATGTTCACCTTCAAAAAAGTGTATTGCCTTTCTCATTCTACTAACATTAAGTAAATAGCCATGTTGATAGACATAATTTCTCATCACAGGATTATATTCCTTCATGTTTATATAATAATGATATTCTTTTCTTAAGACATGATACCTAACAAAATAATCATCAGGAACTTCCATCGCTGAATTTATATGTATCTCATCTGGCAAATAACTATTCATCGCCCTTTTTAATTTATAAGGTGTAATATTAACATCTAAATCTAAATGAGCGACTTGGTCAACAGCATGTACCCCTTTATCAGTTCTTCCCGCTGCCACTACCTTTACTTTAGTATTATTATTAATCTTATAAAGAGCCTCTTCTAACTCTCCCTGTATAGTCCTATACCCCTCTTGTTTTTGATACCCTTTAAAATTACTACCATCATAACTAAATCTAATTAAAAATCTCATAATCTCACTTCACATTCCAATATATATCTTTAATAAGGTCCATAACACTTTTCCTTCTAGGTAATTTAACATTCTTCTTATCTTTAACTAATAGTATAAAGTCTACTATATCAGGTCTTTTAATATTATATTTACTATCAAAGAAAATATCACTAGTATTCCCTTCTCCTAAAACTGTATTATTACTAAGTACAATTAAATAATCAGTATATTGATATAAGTAATTAGGATTATTACTATATATAACAATAGTCTTAGAAAACTTATCTTTTAATCTTGTAATAATTCTAATAAGCTTTTTCCTAACATTCAAATCAAGTCCTCTAAAAGGCTCATCTAACAATATTACTTTAGGATTTGTTATAAAGGCAAGAGCAAACTGAAGTAATTTTACTTCACTTCCAGTCAAAGTAGATATACGTCTATCTAAGATATCCACTTTAAGACCAACTATTCTTAAGGAGTCTTTTATCTTTTTATCAATATCATCTACTTCTACTTTTTTATATCTAACATATTCTCTAAAATACTCATAAATATTATCTATATCAAAAAGATTAACAAATCTTTTCTCCACAAGTTCCATATCATTTCTAAACAAATAATAATTACGTCTTAACTTTCTAATCTTATTAAAGTAAATAATCCCTCTACTATCATCATCTAATGATATTAATCTAAGTAGTTTATCACCATTCTTTCCATATATACCAGTAACTTCTCCTTTAGGTATAACAAAAGATATATCAGAAAAATATTTACTATTAACATGAGAAAACTTTATTTCCATAAACTCTCCACCATCCCCAAAGGACTCATATTAATTTTGTCGGTAAGATTATAATACTCTAATTTCACAGATAAATCTACCATAAAAGGTAATTCTAAACCTATTTTATTTAATAGGCTATCATTAGATAAAACCTCTAACATCTCGCCACTACTTACTATTTCTCCTTTATCAAGTACATATATAATACTATTAATTGTGTATATTACTTCTTCTAAAGTAGAAGTAGATATTATAATAGTAATTCCTCTTGTCCTTAACTGTTCTAAAAATCCCATAAACTCTTCTTTTTCTATAGGAGACAAAAAAAGACAAGGGTCATCTAATAATAACAGTTTAGGATTACTAATAGTTTTAGATGCCAAACAGACTCTAAGCTTTTCATATTCATTTAAATCTTTAATATTTTTATTAAGTAAATTAGTAATATGCAAATCTTTAGCAATATCTCTAACTAACACATTAATTTTATCATCATCATATCCTAATCTCTCTACACTATATCTAATGTTTTTTAAGACTGTATCATAGTTAAAAGTTAAACAAGCCATATAAGAAATATCATTACCACTTTTAATTATCTCTTTATCATAAGTAATTTTATTTTTAACATTAACAAGCCCTGCTAGTACTTTAAGTAACAAACTTTTCCCACTATTATTAGAACCTGTAACAAAGACTAAAGAATTTAAAGGTATCTCGATACTAAACTTCGTAAAAGGTCCTAACATAAGATTATCAACCGAAACCAAACTACTCATCTTACTTTCCCTTCTTCTTTTGAATATTATAGTTAATACGTGTAACAAACTTATCAGGTAAGAATCTCACTATAAATTTAACAAATTTCATCTTAAACCCAGGAATAATTATAGCCTTACCACTAAACATCTTCTCTACTGCATACCTTGCTACATAACTACTACTTAGAGCTTTAACACCAAACTCTACTCCGGCCCTATCATTAAATTTAGTCTTAACAGGCCCTGGACATAAAACCGATATCTGCACTTTACTCTTACGTCTTCTTAACTCTTCTCTAATCGCTAAACTAAGACGATACACATAACTTTTAGATGCATAATAACTACTCATTAAAGGTCCTGACATAAAAGCTGCTGAACTAGAAACATTAAGAATAATGCCCCTATCTTTTTTTATCATATCTTTTAAATAAAACTTACATAACATATCAACCGCTCTAATATTAACATCTAACATATTAAGTTCACTATTAAGGTCAATATCAGAAAACTCTCCAAATACTCCAAACCCTGCATTATTAACAAGGATATCAATATCATCGTTCTTAGTTAAGACATAAAGCTCCTTAACTTTCTGTAAATTAGATAAATCAACAACAACTATCTTAACTTTAACTTTCCCATTTACAGTAGATTTAACACTCTCTAAAGCTTCTTTATCTCTACCAACAAGTATTAAATCATAATTAAGTTTAGCAAGATTAAGAGCGATATCACGACCAATACCACTACTTGCCCCTGTTACCATAGCCTTCAACTAAACCACCTCCGTCTTGTCTAATTTTATTTTAACACAGAAAAAAAGAGAATACCAGTTCTCTTTACACAGTCTCTATATATTCCATAAGTTTTAAGAATAACTTCATATGTTCTTTAGATAGTCCTGCTCTTCTCAACTTACGAATAGCGATTCTCTTTTTCTTAATAGGCATATCACTAAATATAATATTAGCAAGTTTTTCTTTTAAATAAGTACTAATCTGTAAATCCATCAAGATACTATCAATATCTTCATTAATAAGTCTAACTGCATCAATCTCAATATCTTTACCTTTACAATTAATAGTTAACTGTCCAATAGTATTCACATTATTAACTTCCACAACAAAGTCATTCTCTTCTATATACATAGATTCTATTTTAATCTCTTGGTCATTATAATGAGCCGTAACAGACTCAGCTTTCTTAGTATTTCTAAACCTAAACTTATAATTACGTCTCATAGGAGCAATACCACTTTTACCTTCAACTGACCTTATAATTACTGTATAGTTATTCTGCATATAGTTATAATCAATATCTGTCTTTAAGTAATACCCTTCTTTATATAAGGATGTAAGCCCATCATCTTCATAAAGAGTATAAGTATTAGATACTCCTGGAAATATATGAATTTCCATATCTAAAGGAAGTCCTACATTATTAACATCACTTCTATTAGACAAAGGTATAACAGACCCAGCTTTCGCAAAAACAGGATAATCTTCTTCTTTATAGAATGATACATATTTCTTATCACCAGGAAACTTCTTACCAGTTTTAAAGTCATACCAAACCCCTTCAGGAATATAAAAACGATGTATAGTCCTATTCATAACATTATCTTTTTTAGTTAAAATAGGACAAACCAGTAATTCACTCCCTAAAAAGTATTGATATTTATAATTATTATCATCTATTACCCATTTATATTTATAATAGAAAGGTTCAATTAAAACTTTAGCATTTTTATAATAATTATAACACTCTGTATATAGATAAGGAATTAATCTATGTCTTAAACGTAAATAATCATTAGCGATAGTCTCAGTCTTAATATCCCATCTCCAAGGCTCTCTTTTATAATAATTACCCCTCGCTGCATGAAATCTAAGGATAGGACTAAAAGTACCAAGTTCTACATATCTAATATATAACTCACTCTCTTCTATACCACCATGATTACCACCCACATCATGAGACCAAAATGATACTCCTATGTTAGCAGCAGCCATCATACTAGAAGATATTTCTTTAAGTCCATCCCAAGATACTTCAGTCTCTCCAGCATACAAAACAGGATATCTATGAGGTGCATAAATACCATTACGGCTTAACATAATACTTCTTTTAGCAGGATTCCTACCAATATCTTTATAATTAAAATGATTATAAGCAAGTAACTTCAAAGCATTATTATCCCCTTTATAATCATGCCAGAAAAAGTCAACTCCTAAAGCTTCTAAAGGATGTAAAAAAAGTTTAAAATAAACATCAAGTAACTTAGGATTCAAAGGATCAAAAACAATTATTTTATTACCATTAACTCCAAGATAAGAACAAGCTTGGGCATAATATGTCTCATGTGGATAAATTCCTTCAGTTGGATCTATTTGTAATCCAAATCTTATATTATGACTATGTAAAAATTTAGAAACTTCACTAGGATTAGGAAATAGATCTTTATTAAAAGTAAAGCCCGTATGTAAATCCTTAGCATTACCAACGTTCCTATAATGCCAATCCTTATCTAATAAGAACACTGCTAAAGGTACATTACGTCTTTCAAAGTCACCAACTAATTCTTTAACAGAATCTTCATCATAAGTAGTATTACGACTCCACCAATTACCTAAAGCATAACGTGGAACAAGTTCAGGATTTCCTGTAAGTTTAAAGTAGTCTTTTAAAGCTAAAGGAAAGTCATCTTTATACATAAATACATATATATCTAAACTACCTTTCTCTCTTTCATAAAGAGTACCATCAGGATTAAACAAAAGACTATTACTATCATCAATACTAGCAAAACCTTCAAGAGAGTAAAGACCACGTCGCAAAGATTTAGGAGTATTAACATCTTCACTAATCATATTACCACCAAGATTACGAACTTCAGGGTGACCATAATACCAATCTCTATCGTTTTCACGACCTCCCATAAATAAAGTTATTTTTAAATTTTTCATAGGATCTACTTTACTGCCTAAAAAATGAGCTTCTTTTACATAAGTTAAACGAAAGTATTTAGTAGTTATCTCTAAAAACTTAGAATCCTGTTTAGTTTGATATTCAGGGAACATAAAAGAACGATTAATAGCAAACTGACTAGGAACATCAACAAATTCACCACTAGGACTATATTCAAGTCTAACAAGTCTCTCACTTAAAACAGTAATACGATAATGTTTACCTCTATAAGTACACTTATCATCACTCTTAGCTTTACTACCATTAATTTCAAAGTGTTTACCTAGTGGATACATAGACATAACTCCTTTCAATCTTTTTATACTCTTTAATTTTAACACAAATAAAAGAAGATGAAAAGACAAAATCAAAGAGTTATAAATACAAAATCTATAACTCTAAATTTATATTAATAATTAACTTATTGAAGTTCAATCTCAAACGGATCTGATTTAGTACCTGTTCCTGAGGTTATTACAACGTTAGATTTTAGATTTAAAGAAGGCCTAATATTTCTTTTAGTGGCTATATCACCAATATAAACTGTTGCTGACATAATAGAATATTCATTAATATAGGAAAGACCAATACTTCCACCACGTGCATATACCTTAGTCAACATCCAGTAAACACCATTGCTATCGCCTATGTCTGATTGACCAGACATTAATTCGCCATATCGAAGTAATCCTATTTTTGCTTCAATACTATCAGCATATCCTGACATATTTGTGTCTATATACTTTGCTAATTTATATGATCTACCATCTCCTACTTTTCCTAAATACCAAGTCGTACTATCTTCTATAAAATTAATATAATCATTACCTACATAACTTGTTAGATATTCTTCATTTAAGAACGTACCTATAGTAGTCATACTTGAATAATCTGAATTATAATTGGTATCGAAAGCAATAGTTTTAAAGACACCATAATCCTTTAACGGTTCAGCACTTACTATTTTTGTTCCTGTTCCATCTTCATGACTTACAATTCTAAATAAGTTATTTTCTCCAACACCAAAAGTTATATATTCTCCACTATATCTGCTTGATAACAATGTTCCTGATAGATTTGTATCACTATCACCTTCCAAACGATATGGATCATTTTCTGTCCCAATACCGTCGATTATCCTTACACCAGATTTTAAGTTTATTGATGGACGTATACCATAATAAATGTAAGAAGAATTTTGATAACCTGTGGCACCAGTAGATTTGATGTAACACACATCGTATGTACCATAAGGTGTTAAAGTCCACCATTGAAGTCCATTATTTAAATAGCCATTAGTACCACCGTTATTGCTAGACTGATACTCATACATATTTAAAAGTCCTACTGCATCTGTTACTGTTGTTGTGGCATTAGGCCTTGTTATACTTCCTAAATCTCTATCATCCATAGTTGCATCCCATACACTATCTGTTACTATAAACTTATCTGGATCTCTTAAATTTCCTAAAAAACCATCTACACTTGTATCATTTAACCATTCTTTCATATAACTTTCCTCAAAGGCAGAATTACCACTCGAAAATTCAATTACGCTTTCATTCCATTGAGTTACTAACTTAGTTGTCTTTGCTTCATTATTTACACTAACCGCTCTCCATAACTTACCACTATACCAGATATAATTATTAGGGTCTTCTCCTGTTATAAAGGTATCTGTTCCATCATCATATTGGTTATCTTCTGGTATATTAGATAATAGTACTTCACTAGCAGGCCCTGTTGCTACAGGCATCTTATCTCCATCTTTACCATAGACATTTATCTGTACACTAAATTCTAAATTTCCTCCATCTCCTTGAGGATTATAATCTTCATCTACCCACATTCTAAGTCTATATCTATTACTCTCACTAGAGTTCATACTACTTGTATATAAACTCATCTCTCCTGATGGTCTTCCTGTATATGTATTTTCACTTGTCTCTTCATTATATGTTTCTGGTGTCATCAATTCTTCTTCACCATCATCTGTTAATCTTGTTAAATATAACTATCAACCACCCTGCACTGAAAGTACAGGGTTTGATGTGAGGACTGGAACTCCTTCTATGCTAAAGCATACTATTGTCATCATTTACAAATATATCTTCTATTCCATCCTTTTGATTTTCAATATATTCTTCTATAGTTTGTCTAGTTACTTGCCCTACACTCCTACAAAAATATCCTGTCGCCCACATATGTTGTCCCCAAAATTGCTTCCTTAATTTTGGAAATTCCTCTTGTAACTTTTTAGAACTTCTTCCTTTTAGATATTGCATTACTTGTGCTACTGACAAGCTTGGTGGAATACTTAACAACAAATGCACATGTTCTGGTTGTATATTACCTCTTATTATTGTTATTCCTTTTGCCGAACAACCTTGCATCAGTAGCTCTTTTAATCTATACGCAATTTTGTATGTTAATATTTTCTTTCTATATTTTGTTATCCATACTACATGTATTTGCACATCATACTGTGTGTGGGCTCCTTTTTGCATCTTTCTCACCTCTGTTTTATCTTACTACTTTTTATTTACAAAGGCTAGTCCTCAAAGGATTTATGTGACTGAAAGTCAATGGATATTATCCGCCAGTGCCTAGCATATTATAATTATGAGTATTTGAAAGAATTGGAAGAGAAAATCCTAAACTATTCAAATGCTTTAGTAATTCTTCAATATGTGAATACTCACAAGGGTCTCCTCCTACTAAATTAACTTCCTCAACATTTGCTTTCTTCAACTCTATTGCAATTTTCTTTAAATTATCAAGGTCACTTTCTCTTTTTGTTTGTGTTTGATTAGTAGCATAACACATAGGACAATTATGAGAACATATATTAGTAATATGTAGTGCTACAGAATTAAGATGATTCATATCAAATCCCCCTTATAAATTTGCCTGTATTATATCATACCAATTATTTAAAAACAATATTTTTCCAACTCATTACCATCTTCATCATAAAGTATTGCTTCTACATTACTCATATATAAAACTTGCATATCAGGATTATCTAAACTATAACCCGCTTCTTCTAAATCATCAAATTCTTCTAAAAATTTAGATTTAGCATTTGTATTACTACTATCATCTATTAATTTACAGTTTATCCTAAGCCAGTTCTCTCCATCATAAGCGACAATACAAACGTTATTATTTTTATTTATTTGTTTAGAAACATTTTTGTGTTTACTAGTCAAAATATAAATCTTATCATCATATATAATTGGTGCACCAAAAGGCCTGCAACTAGGTTTATCTCCATCAATAGTACTTAAATAATTAACTTCTGTTTTTACTAAAAAATCATATACTTCTTTCATTTATTATCACTCTCCAATTTCTTTTGATAACCTCTTTCTTCTTGCATTTCTTTTTTATTAACATCATTAAATAGTAATAACATTCCTAATCTAGGAAACTTTATTCCTTTAAATTCCTCGTGGACTTCAGTTAAAGGAACAATATCTACAACGTATGGATAATTAAAATATTCAGAAACTACATCTGCTTCAAAGCCTGTAAAAACCTCTTTATATTTCTCTTCAACTTTCTCAAAAATATATTTTATTTCTGTTTCTTTATCCATAGGTCCAAAATCTGTAACTTCACTTGATACCCATTTAAATCTTGCTAAAAACAATTCATCAGCATTATAACTTTCTTTCATAGTATATTTTTCTTGTGAATTATTGGTATTTCTATCATCAATAACATTCTTTTTCTTCTTACCAAACATAAATTAACTCCTCCTGTTTCAATTAATTTTATTCTAACACATCTATTAACTTTTAGAAAGATTATTTTAACTGCAAGCTTCTATTCCTAATATCTCTACATTATAAGTATTATCCCCTACTTTATAACTAACCTTATCTCCTACTCTTTTACCATAAATTGCAGAACCTAAAGGACTGTTTAAGGTTATACTATTATCATCTATATTACTATTAATATCACCAATTATTGTATATTCTTCTTTAATCTCATCATCTATAAATAATAACTCTACTTTCATATTAAGACTAACTGTTCCATTAGATTCCTTATCTATTATAACTATATCTTTTAACATGCTTTTCTTTTTATTATATTTTTGAAATAACTCAGCTTCCTTATGCATTGTCTCTTCATAAGCAAAGTTATCATGCCAGCCATCCCCATAAGCATCATCACTTACATATAAACTCATTAGTTTAGCATTTTCATCTATTTCTTTTTTTATATCTTCAAGACTCTTTAAATAATTCTCATAACCCAATTTATCTAAATATATCTTACTCATAGATAATAAGCTCCTCTCTTGCTCTCGTACAAGCGACATAATAAAGGTATTTATTCTTCTTAAAGGTCTCATCATTATCTATTATAATAACACTATCAAACTCTAGACCTTTCGCAATATAACTAGGAACTACTACTAAATCTTTAATAAATGATTTAGACTCTTCGGTTAATAAACTAATATTTATATCATCTTTTAATAATTCATAAATAACTTCAGCTTCCCTATCTTCTTTAGTGATGATAGCAAGGGACTTATATGTATTAGTAAGAGTATTTATATCAGTAAGTAATGCCCCTTTAATATCTTTAGGTTTTCTAATTATTACATCCTTATTATTACTCTTTTTAATAGCATTAACATAATCTAAATTTAATATTTTATTAGTATATTCAATTATCTCTTTAGTAGACCTATAAGTCTTTAATAACTCTAAGTAATTACTATCACTAAATATCTCTTTTAACTCTTCTAAAGTGTCATATTTATAATAAGGATTAATATTCTGATTAACATCACCTAATATGGTAAAATCTGCTTTTTTAAACATTTCTTTAATAATTACATATTGTAAGTAATTATAGTCCTGGGCTTCATCAATAACTACTTGTTTAATATAATTATTATAAGGAAACCCAAATAATTTACCTTTTAAATATGATATAAGTAAAGCATCATCATAACCTATTACTTTGGTATTTTTTATCTCTAACTTATATTTAGCATAACTACTCTTAAAGAAGTCTTTATAAATATCTTTTATATTTAAAGATATATTAATATTTTCTTTAATTAATTTTCTAATAGGAGCCTTTCTCTTACCTGGTGTTCCATAATACTTTAATGATAAGTATTTAGCAGCTTCATCAATTCTTTCTACTAAAGGGAATCTACTATATTTATCTTTAAGTAAATAGTTTAACTCATCCCTACTTACTTCATTTATCTTATCTAGTTCTATATCATTAATAACCTTAAAGTTCTTTATAAAAGCACTAATATAATTATCTAAGTCTTTAATAATCTCTTTACTCTGTTTATATTTAATAATATCTCTATCACTCTTATCACCTTTATAATACTTACTAATAAATGAGGGAAAACTCTCTATATTTTTATACTCTTTTAAGAAATAACTTAAGTAATCACTAAAGGTTGTCTCAAGTGTATTCGCTTCTCCTAATTCCGGTAAGACATTAGAAATATACTCTGAAAATATCTTATTAGGTGAAAAGATTAAAACATTATTAGAACTTAAATTATTAATTCTATATAGAAGGAAAGCGATACGATGTAAGGCCACAGATGTTTTCCCACTACCAGCGATACCTTGTACTATTAGATTATGGTCATCTAAGTTACGAATTATCTTATTCTGTTCTGCCTGAATAGTATTAACTATGTTTTTCATCTTTTCATTATCAGTTGTAGCGATTACTTTTTGTAATAATTCATCATCTATATTTAGAGAATTATCAAAGACATTTATAAGCTTTCTCTTCTCTATTATATATTGTCTTTTTCTTAAGAGACTTCCTTCATGAATATAGTCATCTACTCTATATTTACAAGGCCCTACTTCATAATCATAAAACAAACTGCAAATAGGACTTCGCCAGTCATAAAGAATATTATCATAATTCTCATCTTTTAAATAAGTTAAAGCCATATAAATATCATAAGTATTACCTTCATTATCTTTATAGAGGAATGATGCAAAATAAGGCTTATCTTTAATATTAATTAAAGACTTATAATACTTTCTTTTACTAAGTACTCTTAAAGCTTCTAACTCATCACTTGCCATTACTTGATTAAATTCGGCACTATCAAAAGATGATTTATCTTGATAATTAAGTTTCCTAAAATTAATAAGTTCTTCTTCCTTTAAGAACAAATCACTGCTAGCTTCATTAATCTCTTTATCAAGTTTCTCTAAAACATCATGTAACTTCTTCTTTTCTTTTAATATTTCTTCTTTACTAATAGACATATTATCCCTCCTTCTAATTATTAGTAAAGTTCCCTGAAAACGAAGAAAACCCGCATAAATTAATATGCAGTTAAATAAAAAGTTAAGTTTTAAGCATAAACGTCAATAAGAATATATCAAATAAATATTATTTTGTAAATAAATTTTACTTTGTTTTTTGTAAAACTTTCTTAAATACAGATATTTCACTTTTATTTTCTGCAATTACCTGTTCATGTCTTAAGGCATCATAGCCTAATAAGTTTTTTCTTTCTTCATATAAATTAAGTCTATCAAATAAAAGTGCATCAACTACATCATGAGAACCATCATCAGTCACTTTAAACTCTCCATTAAATTCTATTTCTTCACTTGAAGAATTAATTTTTTTATCATAAATAGATTCTAAAATAGTTTCTGCTAAAGCTATTTGGCCTTTAGTATTTATATGAAAGTTTGCTTTACTATTATTATATCTATTTCCTATTTCATTTGTATTAATGTAAGTTATATGGTAACTATTACATAATGAAGTTAATCTTTCATTATATGCTAATATTAAATCTTGAAAGATTTTCATATCCTCACTTCTCAAACTAGCTGGAGTATAAGAACCTAAAGCAAAAATATCACTTCTATCATTAATAGATAATAAATTATAAAAGTTTTTATCTATACCATCCATTACCTTATTCAAAGTATTCGGATTATTAACTTTTTCTAAAGTATAGTTATAATTAGGTCGTTTATCTCTATCTTTATAATCCTTAGAAATAGAAAAAGGATTATTACCTACTTCGCGCATTAAATTATTTACACCACTTGAATATATAACTATTGGTTCTTTAGAATCTTTTAAATCTGTTGTTAAATGAATATTGGCATCACCTTTTTTAGGAATAGCACATACTTTATAAAGATATCCCACTTTACCCAAAGATTTAGGTAAATGAACATCAGACATTACTTTCTCTAAAGCTGCTACCATACTATAAACTCTTGATAACTTAATTTCTTCTAAACTTAAATTAGCTTTTAAGAAATAATCAATATGTTCTGTTTTATTCATTAAAAGTGAAAAAGCATTAATAACAGTAGGATTAAACTTATCTGTTTTTAATTCACTAGCTAAGTATTCTAATAGACCTTTCTTAAAAATTGTTGATGTTGTATTTACTCCTTGTGAGTCATTCAAACCAACTATTGTTAAACCATCATCTTTATAATAGTCTATTAAATCTTTTAACTTTTCTTTTTCCATAAAATATGTCACCTCTTTATTGATACGTATTATAACACAAAATCGTTAAAAAAACAATTTATACAACTCTTGGACTATATTTTCTCTTCTTCTTAGTCAATACCTTTTGTACTTTATCAAAAACAACATAAGCATCTTTATCTAGATTAGCAATATCTAATAAATGTTCTTTTTCATATCCATCTTTCATCATCGCTAAACTCTCTTTTTCTCTAAAGTCTCTAAAAGCATTATCCATAACCCCTAAAGCTCCTTTAGAGTTATATCCAAAGTCACTATATTCTCTTACTTGTTTTCTTTCTGTAATAAATTTATTAATATATATAGCAGATGCTATCTCTTCGCTTAATGCTTTAGAATTATTATCTATACTATTTCTATCTATATAAGTTAAATTATATTTAGTACATAAATTATATAAAGATTCATTAAAAGAGATTACTAGGTTCTTAACTTCTTCTAAAGTATTAGGAATAGAAGCATTTAATACATAAATATCACTTTTATCATTAATAGATAAAATGTTATAAAAGTTTCTTTCTACTCCTGTCATAACTCTACTTAATGTTTTTTTACCCTTAATCTTCTTTAAAGTATAATCAATATTCCTAGG
Organism: Candidatus Onthousia excrementipullorum; assembly: GCA_018712385.1. GTDB lineage: Bacteria > Bacillota_I > Bacilli_A > RF39 > UBA660 > Onthousia > Onthousia excrementipullorum. The sequence continues at coordinate 14,423 of DVHC01000027.1, forward strand.
GTAATTTACTCCATCAAAATCTATCTCTCTTTTTAAATTACTATAACCACTAGAATAAATTATTATCGGATTAGATGCTTCTTCTAATAAAGATGTTATACAAGTAGTATCATCATCTCTATTAATTAGATTTCTAAAAGTAGATATATATCCTATTTTCCCTAAGGATTTAGGTAAGTGCCTATTTACCATAAACTTTTCCAAAGTTAAAACACTACTATAGACTTTAGACAATTTTATCTCTTCAATACTTAGATTACTCTTTAAGAAATAATTAATATGTTCTGTTTTATTCATTAAAGATGAAAAAGCATCTACTACTATTGTCTTTAACTCATCACTACTTAGAAGTTCACTTAAGTAATCTAACAAATCTTTCTTAAAAAAAGAACTAGTGTTAGTTACTACTTCTAAATCATTAAAACCAATAATAGTTAATTCGTCTTTATAATAATCTTTTAATTTAGCAAGCATTTCTTTATCCATACTAGTTCTCCTCCATTTACCGCATATTATAATATATAATTTTAAAAATGTAAAGATACTTACAGTTTACTTAAAATTATTATAAGTATAAAAAGTCAATAATTATTAAAACTAATAAAGGTGATGTTATGCAAATAAATTTAGGTTATGTAGGTAATCCTCCTACTCTTTTAGATATATACTCTCATAATTTAACTTTTAAAGAATTCTCTAAATATGATAATGACAAAGGCATAGTTTTATTAACAAAAAGAATAAAGTTAAATTTTAAAAACTTTGAGAAAGTCTTAAAGTATAATTATGATAATAAGATTAAATTCTATAGAATGACTCATACTATGTTTCCCCTACTTACTCATCCTAATGTTAATATTGATTATAAAGAAGTATTTAAAAATGAGTTTAATAAATTAAAGAAAACTATAGATAAGTATAATATTAGAATAGATACTCATCCTGACGAATTTTGTCTTTTAACTAGTGAAAAGGAAAATGTTACTCTTAATAGTATAGAGATATTAAAGTTTCATTTAGAAATATTTAAATTATTAGGTATAAATGGCAAGTGTGTATTACATCTAGGTAGTTCTAAACCAACTAAGGAAGAAGCATTAAATAGATTTAGAGATAATTTTAATAAGTTGCCTATAGAGTTAAAGAAGTTAATAATATTAGAAAATGATGATAAAACCTATACCGTAACTGATACTTTATTAATATGTGAAGAGTTAAATATTCCTATGGTCTTAGATTATCATCACTTTAGTTGTAATCATTTAAAAAATGAAAGAATAGATAAACTATTACCTAGAATTATAAAGACATGGGAAAATACTAATTTAAATCCTAAAATGCATTTTTCTTGTCCTTTAAACTCTAAACAAAAAAGAAATCATAGTACTTATTTAAACTATAACTCCTTTATTAGGTTTTTAAAATTATTAAAGCCTCTTAATACGGATATAGATATAATGTTAGAAGCAAAAGGTAAGGATGAAGCTTTATTTAGATTAGTAAGACAACTTAAGTTTTATAAAGATTTTAAAGTAAAGGGAACTACTATTATTTTATAACTCAACCCTTCCAAGAAGAAAATCCATGGCACTTATCTGTTTTATACCATTATAATTGTTAGTATCATAATCAAGAGTAATTAAATATTTTTTATAATGGTCTTGAATAGTTTCTAAAGGTCTCAATTCTCTTTCTAAAGTTTTTTCATCTCTAACTGAAAGAGAAACTTGAATGTAAATATAGTCATCTCCTGTTTCAACTACAAAGTCAACTTCTTTTTCTTCATTTTTACCCACATAAACTCTATAACCTTTTCTTTTTAACTCTAAAAATATAATATTTTCAAGAATATGTCCTAAATCTTTATTATGATTTCTTCCTAAAAGATATGTTCTTAATCCTAAATCTGATAAATAATATTTTTCTTGGGTTTTAAGTAACCCCTTACCTTTAACATCAAATCTATTAACTTTATATAATATATAACTGTTTAATAATGCTCCTACATATTCTTCTATTGTATGAGTAGAAGAGCTTCTTCCTAGAGATGTTAAAGTATTACTTATTTTATTTATAGATACTAAGGAGCCAATATTATCAAAAAGGAATTTACAAACACTTTCTAGGACTAACACATCTTTAATTTTTTTTCTATTTATTATATCTTTTACAATAACTGTATTATAAATACTATCTAAATATTTAAGTTTCTCTCCATCGTTATCTAAATTTATTAAATAAGGAAAACCTCCATACATAATATAATCATTATATTTTTTTAACTCATCACTTTCTCCATAATAACTCAAATACTCTTTAAACGATAAAGGTAGTACGTGTATTTCTATATATCTTCCTGTAAGGTAGGTTGCAAGTTCTCCAGATAACATATAAGAGTTAGAACCCGTGATATAGATATCTAAGTATTTTCTTAAATATAGGCTATCTATACATTTTTGAAAGAGTGGAACATTTTGAATCTCATCTAAAAATATATAGTTTTTAACTTTAGAATCTGTATTATCTAAAATATAAGTATGTAATTTATCTGAATCTAATAAATCTTTATAATTATTATCTTCAAAGTTTATATAGATTATATTATTCTCATTAACTCCTTCTTTTTTTAACAAATCACTATACTGCTCTAATATTGTAGACTTACCGCTTCTTCTAATACCTGTTAATACTTTAATTAAATCTTTATCTTTATAATTGCTTAATTCATTTAAATAGTTAGTACGTATAATCTTTTTATCCTTCATTTTAAACATCGTTTCCTTTCTATTTATATTATATATTATAATAATAGATATGTCAATGTTTTTGCAGTTGACTGCAAAAACACAAAACTTTAAGTAACTTTATGCACTAATGTAAGCTTATCTATTTTATAAAGTAATTACCTTTAGGAAAAGTAATAACTACTTTAGTATATTTTAAATAGACTGATTCTATTTTAATATCAATACCAAGCTTATCACATAGTTTCTTTGTAAGATAAAGTCCTATACCACTAGCATTCTTTTTATTTCTATTACTGCCTGTAAAGCCTTTCTCAAATACTTTAGATATATCAGCTTCTTTTATCCCTACTCCATTATCATATATTTCTAATTTTATATTATTTTTAGTACTAACACCTTTTATTCTAACTAGTCTATCTTTTTTATTTTGATATTTTAGGGAATTACTAATTATCTGTCCTATTATAAAGTTTAACCATTTTATATCAGTATAAACTTTTAAATTATCTAAATCCTTTACTTCTACTTTAATATGGTAATTAAGTAAATAATTCTTATACTCTAAAATAGCTGGATGAACAAGGTCTGCAAGGGATACTTCTTTAATAAAATAATCTTTCTCTACCACATCACTTCTTGCATAAAATAACATTTTATCTACCAATCTACTAATCTTTAAAACTTCTTCTTTAATTCTTTCATCATTATTATTATCAGCATATAGGGCTAAAGCCGAAATAGGTGTTTTAACTTCATGAATAAAACTATCTAAGAAGTCAAGATACTCATTCTTAGAGTTTTCTACTTCACTTAATTTATCATTTAAAGCTTTACAAGCCTTATCTAAAGCATAGTAATAGGCCTTATTCTCTAGATTTTTAGGTTTATCTATTACTTCTTTAATTAGATATTTCTCATCTAAAGAATCTACTAGATTAACTATTTTAACATACCTTTTCTTAATCAAGAGATAACTAACTAATAAAGAGATAAAGATAAAAACAATTATTAGGATAGCAAGTAAGATAATAAGACTAGCATTAACTCCTATTAATAAGAGATATATACTAAGAAATAAGGTAAAAATCAAACTAATAATTATAAAAAATATCTTTTCTTCTAAATACTCTACAAACATCATAACTTATAACCAACACCTCTAACTGTTTTAATAAAATCATCTAGTCCTATATCTCGTAATTTATTTCTTAATCTATTAATATTAACTATTAAGATATTTTCATCTAAATAAAACTTATCATTCCATAAATACTCTATTAACATATCTTTAGATAAAGTATTAGGATAGTTTAAGAATAGATAATACATTAGTAAAAACTCATTTCTAGTTAGTTCTATCTCTTTATCTTGATATTTAATTAAAGATAAATGTAAATCTAAGACTACCCCATTTACTACAAGTTCTTTATGATTTTTAGGATTAACTTCATCTAAACATTTTCTAATCTTAAGAAGTAATAACTCTTTATTATAAGGTTTAGTTATAAAGTCATATCCTCCACTACTTAAACTCTTTATCTCATCTTCTAAAGTATTTCTACTAGTAACAAAGATAACAGGCTTTAAAGTAACTTTTTTAATCTTTTTAATTACTTCATAGCCATTAGTATTAGGTAAGTTAATATCTAATAAAATTAAATCAGGATTTATCTCTTTAAGATATTTCTCTATATTAAGAAACTCTTCTATACTACTAACATTATAATTATTATTAGTAAGTAAGATAGATAATTCTTCTCTAATAGTTTTATCATCTTCTATAATTAATATTCTTTCCATAAATCTAACCTTTCTATACTTATTTTATATTTCTAAAACTCTTAAGTCAATATTAAAGAAAAATAGTAAAATTACTATTTTTCATAATTAGTAGTCTAAACATCTTTTAAATGAGAAATAAGATATTAAGTAATATATTAGATATATACTTAAGAAAAGAATAGAACTTAAGAAGATAAAGGATAGATAGGTCATACTAGTAGGTAGAAATGCTACAAAGACATGATTTAAGCTTGTAGTAATAAAGAAGTTAATAATAAATGGAAGTATTACTGGGAATAAGAAATACATAAGTAATTGTTTTCTAACTGTCTTTAAAATATTTCTTTTACTAAGGCCAAGTTTATTTAAAGTATCATAGTACTTCTTATAAGTAATCCCATCATTTATACTTTGAACAGAAATAATTGTACCAGTTACTACTGTAAAGATAAAGGCTAGATAAAATAAGGTAAAGTCCATAATTGTCATAACAGATTTATTCATCGCTAAGTAATAACCTTTGACAAAGACATTTGCAGAAGCATAACAGTAAGTCGCACCAGTTTCAGGGTCTCTCTCACAAATATCATCATCTAAGATATTAAGAAGTTCATTATTTAATTCTTCTTTAGTCTCTTCTTTAGTATCAACTACTAAAGTATCAGATTCAGACTTTAAATTATCAACGATATTATCAGGTACAACAATAATAAAGCCATTACCATAAGACCAACTAGAAGTATAATAAAGACTTGTTACATCTTTTAGTTTCAAAGTTTTATCTCCTACTTTAATAGTCTTAAGTTTATCTTTAATATCCATAATACCATCGTAAACACTACTAGATGAGTGAATATAATATTCATTATCTTTTAAGGTGATAGGGCCTCTTCCTTTAAGTTCTAATAGTTTATTATAGTCACTAACTCTTAAATAAGTATCAGTTCCTCTCCACCCCTGATAGTCATAAGATAAATTATCATTAACATAATTTACATCATTAAAGTACTCATGATAAGTAAATATCTCATCTATCGTATATTCTTTCTTAATATGATTTATATATTTATCAAAATTCTCTTCATCATCAATAATTGTAACATCATAAGGAGCGGACATATCTATTTGGATAACAAATATTTTATTGAACATTAAAGAAAATGTTAAAGATACAAGAGTAAGGGTAATTAATAAAGATAGAGTTCCCAAAGACTTCTTCATGGTCTTAACTTTAGCATTAAACTGTCTCATAACAAAGAGATTATCTTTATTATATTTAAGAGTCTTATGTTTTAAGACAAAAGATAAAAGAAAGTCTGCAAAAGATGAAATAAATAAGTAGATACCACCTATTAACATAATAATAGATAAAATTACTAATAAAGTATCTGGCTCTATTCCTACTCCTTTAAACTCATTATTAAAAATAAGTAGTCCTCCCATAACAAGAATAAAAGAGATTATAAAAGTAACAATAGATTTCTTTTTAGTTACTTTACTCTTTTCATTATGAGAATCTAAATATAATAAATCATGTATTTTAAGACGTTTAATCCTTCTTTTAGTTAAAAGTAATACCACAAGATATATAAGTAAAAAGTATCCTAAAGATAAAAGAATAGGTACTAAATAATCAGTAGGTAATTTAACAAGATATGGGGCATTAAAGATATTTAAGATAATACTAGAGATAATAGTACTAAGTAAAATACCTACAAAGAATGATAAGACTAAAGAGATAAAACCTAGTATTAAGTTTTCTAAGATAAACATAAGAGAGATATCTTTCTTACTAATACCAAGTAAGAGATATAGTCCAAACTCTTTACTTCGTCTTTTAAAGATAAATTTAATCATATAATTAATTAAAAATCCTAAGACAAAACAGACTATTAAACTAACAAAAATCATGGCGATACGAAAGTTTTTCATCATATCGGCTAAATCAAGAATATCTTTAGAGTTAGAGATAAGATTAAAAGAAAACATAAGGGAGAATGCTATAGTGATAGTAACTATATAGATTAGATAGTCTTTAATACTTCTTTTAGCATTACCTAAACTAAGTTTAAAAAGCATTATTTAACGTCTCCTCCAAGTAATGTTAAAACATCTATAATCTCATCATAAAACTCTCCTCTTGTCTTTTTACCTTTAATTATTTCATTAAAAATCTCTCCATCTTTAATAAATAAAACACGACTTGCGAAACTCGCTGAAAAAGCATCATGAGTAACCATAAGAATAGTAGAGTTTAACTCTTCATTCATCTCTTTAAAGGTTTCTAATAAGACTCTAGCATTACGAGAATCTAAGGCCCCTGTAGGTTCATCGGCAAGTATTAGTTTAGGGTTGTTGATAAGAGCTCTTGCACAAGCACAACGTTGTTTTTGTCCACCACTTACTTCATAAGGATATTTATTTAAAATATCACTAATACCTAGTTTTTTACTAATATCTAAGACTAAATTATCTATTTTAGTTTTATCTTCTTTATTGATTATCAAAGATAAGGCAATATTTTCTTTAATAGTTAGAGTATCTAATAAATTAAAGTCCTGAAAAACAAAACCAAGGTTCTCCTTTCTAAAATTAGATAATTCTTCTTCATTTAAATTAGTAATATCAACTCCATTAATAATAATATTACCACTAGTAACAGTATCTATTGTAGATATAGTGTTAAGCAAGGTTGTTTTACCACTACCACTTGCTCCCATAATAGCAAGGAACTCATTATCATTAACAGTAAATGATATATTATTTAAAGCTTTAGTAATATTAGTATTATTACCATAATATTTTTTTAAATTATTAACTTTTAAAACTTCCATAATTTCTCCTTTCTTTACAAATATATCACAAAAAAACTGTAAATTTTATTACAGTTTTGTTAGGTATTACATCAACATTTTAATATCTTTTTTCTTTAAGCCAGTATAGTTCATTACTTTACTAACGCTTTCTCCTGCTTTTAGCATAGCCTTAGCGATAGATTTTCTCTCATCATTAGCACCTTCTTTTCTACCATCACTTCTTGCAGAATTTATCTCTTTTCTATGCACTATCTCAGCATCATAGTACATACCAAATTTATCATCTAATCCTAATTGTTTTAACTTTTCCATAATTATTTTACCCTCCTTTAAATCTCCTACTATTCTTTCCATTTCTTCATAAGACTCTGCTGTTAACATAGATAAATATGTTTCATATTTATTTGTACCATCATAGACAATGCCTTTATAATCTTGTAAATCTATAGTAATTATTCTTACATCTTTTAAATAAGCTTTAGATTTATAATCTTCTAACTTATAATCATTTCCATTCCATTTCTTTACTCTAGTATCTTTTATTTTATTATTTAGATTTATTTGCGTAACAAATCTATGATAATACTGCTCCCCTGCTAAATAACCATTACCGGCCATTCTTAAAGCATATTTGATGTTCTTTATCATAGTATGAGCATAAACATCTTGATTAAATTCTAAGTTAACGAGATGATTCTTATTAAGAAATATCGTATCTGCTCTATAATCTTTAACTTTATTACCAGTATTAAGTTCATTATCTATTGCTATATAACTCTTTAAATCAATACCAGTTACAAATTTAATAAAATCTTCATAAAACCATTTATAATGGTCATCTTTAATTAAAGCTTTAGCAGTTGTATCAGACATTAATGATATAAATCTTGGTACTTTATTCATAAAGTTCCCCCTTTCTGCAATAGATATAACACAATCAAAAAAACATTGCAAAAAGGCAATTTTGCAAATTCACCCCCAAAATAGGGGTAAATTTTCAATTTTCACCGGGTGAAAATACAAAATTCACCCTAAAAAGTACCTCAGATTTTCAAAATTAATAGTTTTTTCAAAAATTTTTTATAACCTCCTCTTCCCCATCTTTTATACAAGTCTCCCATCTATACCTAATGTATCATAATAGTTATAATTAATCAAGTATTATTTTTAATATTTGCAAATAATATTTTATATTCTTCTTCAGTAATTTTCTTCTAGTCTTACTAATAATTCTTCTAGAGATTTTATTATTCTTAGTAGTTTTATATTTATTATTAATATTTAAAACTATTCTTTCAGTAATAGTATCTATTTCTTTAAGTTTATTTTCTAAAACAAAACTACTCATAGAACTTATCCATCTTAGAAATAATATCTTCTATATTATCTAGATATAAACAATTCTTTAAGTTAGTAAATAATTTATCTATTCTATTAGATAACTTACCATATCTTAGATATATAGAATATTTATTATCAATAAAAGTAACTACATCATCATAAAAGTAATTGATATGACATTTATTAAGTAAAGGTATTACTTTATTAAGAGAATTTCTTTCTATATAAAATGTTTCTTTATAAGGTTTATCTAATAAATAACTAACTATATAACTATCACTTTTATTTACGTAAATCATTACTCCTTTACGCATAAAATAAACTAAACTGTTATTCATATATTTAACACTCTCCTATCTTTCCCTTAATGTACCAAAAAAAATCAAGCATATTTGTAAATTTATGTGTTTTACATAAATTTACAATATTACTTGACATAAACTATTGGACTAATCTTTCCTTTAGTTTTATAGGGTAAGATAGTGTATAAATAGTTTCATAATAATTTATTACAATTCTATTATCTATCTAGTCTTTAGTGTCACTACACAAGGAAATTACCTATTCCTTTTATCTATTCTATATAGTTATTAACCATAATGCTAGGTTTAAAAGGAAATGCCGCACGCCGTTCGAATTGCTCGAAGGCGAATTGTTGTTCGTGTTACCATTGTTGTTGACATACCGAACGTTTGACGAAGATTTTGGTGATTCCCTACTATAATTTATTTTAAACTAATTATAGTCATTATTAATTCAGTCAGGAAGAAGAAAATACATTTCCTTCTTCCTGACAATTAGCCTCCTAACTGTATTTCAAATGGTGAATTTAAGGTTCCATCACCATTTACAATCTGTGCGTTAGATTTTAGATTTACAGATGGCCGCACGCCGTACGAACTGCTCGAAGGCGAATTGTAGTTCGCGCTACCATTGTTGCTCACGCGACGCACGTTAGACGTACTATATGGTGTTAAAGTCCAATAAGATGTATTATTACCATATCTATCAAATTGTCCGGACATTAATTCTCCTAAACGGAGTAAGCCAACTTTAGCATTTGTACTTTTAGCATATCCTGACATATTAGTATCTGTATATTTTGCTAATTTATATGAAGTACCACTTCCTACAGTTCCAAGGTACCAAGTTGTATTATCTTCTATCATTGAACTATAACTACTATCCACGTAATTTGTTAGATAGTCGCCATTTAAAAATGCTCCTATAGTATTACTACTTGAAAAACTAGTATTACTTCCAAAGGCACTTGTTATAAAGGTTCCAGAACTCTTTAATGGTTCGGCACTTACTATCTTTGTTCCTGTACCATTTTCGTGACTTACTATCCTATATAAATTATTTTCATCATTACCAAATTTTATGTATTCTCCACTATATCTACTTGAAAGAAGTGTTCCTGAAAGATTAGTATCATTATCTCCGTTTAAGCGATAAGGGTTATCTATTGTTCCATCACCATCTACAATTTTAACGCTAGATTTTAGATTTATTGATGGCCGGACACCGTACGCGCTGGCCGAAGTATTGAAGCTCGCACCGCCATCGCTGTACACGTAACGCACGCTAGACGTACTATATGGTGTTAAGGTCCACCATATAAGTCCATTATTTAAATAACCATTTGTTCCTCCATTATTACTAGATTGATATTCATACATATTAAGTAATCCTACTGCATCTGTTACAGTTGCCTCCCCATTTGGTCTTGTTATACTTCCTAACCTGGTTGCATCCAATGTCGCGTCCCATACTGCATCTGTTACAATGAAATTCTCATAATCTCTTAAATTACCTAAGAAACCATCAACACTTGTATCATTTAGCCAGTCTTCCATATAACTTCCTTCAAATGCTGTACTACCACTTGAATAATCAATTGCACTTATATTCCACTGGGTTACTAACTTAGTTGTCTTCGCTTCATTATTAACACTAACCGCTCTCCATAACTTTCCACTATACCAGATATAGTTATTAGGGTCAGTTCCTGTTATAAAGGTATCTACGTCATCATCATATGTACTTTCATTATCACCTAAGTTTTCTAATACTACATCACTAACTTTCTCTCCTACTGGCTGTGTTGCAACTACTCTTAACTTACCTTTAAATGTCTTACCACTTGCTTCCTCAGTAGTTGCATCATAATCTATCCATATTCTTAAAGTATAATTAATAGTCTCATCGACAGCTACAGTACCTGTATCTACTACTCTATTAGGATTAACTCCCATACTAGTTAAATCACTAGCATTACCTACAACATTATCTTTAGTTAAACTATATCTAATTGCAGAGTCAGGCATCCTAGTCTCACCTTCATCTAATTCTATATCATCTAAATAAATAGTGAAATCAGTATCAATATTACCTTCATTAATTAAACTAAAGTTAAAATCATCTAATTTCATACCTTCAGAATCTTCTAAAGGTATTTGTTTTTCTAATGTAAGTTCATTACTTTCTTCTAGCCTTAAACCTAGGCTACCTGCTCTTACTAAGTACTCCTTATCACCATGTAGAGTTGTTGTAAGATATGCAAAAGCTATACCTAGAAGAAGTAATACTATAATAACAATACCTATTATAATAATCTTTTTATTATTTTTAATCGCTTCTTTCATTCATGAACACCTTACCTTTATATAAATAATACCACAATATTTAAATTATAACAATCAAAAAGATGACAACTTTACATCATCATCTCATCTTCAAAATTATTAACAGCATTCTTCATTTTTTGTTTCATCATATTAAGTTTAGCTGGATTTTTCTTAAAGTATCTATACATTCCATATCCTACTCCAGCCATAACTCCTGCTGTTATCATCATTTTTTTCTTATCCATAATTCTTGCCTCCTACAAGTATTATGGATTGATTAATTTAAATTATACCATTTTTTAGATAATAATCTAAACTTGTTCTTCTTTTTTGTTCATTAGTATTATTAATAGCATACTCCAAAGCTTTTATGTCTCCTATCAATATTAATTTTTCTTTACTTCTAGTAACTCCTGTATAAATAAGCTTTCTATATAACATTTTATGATAACCTTTAACTATTGGCATAATTATAGTCTTAAACTCACTGCCTTGACTCTTATGAATAGATATTGCATACGCCAAAGAAAAGTTATTAAACATGGTTGGAGTATATTTAACAGTATTATCATCATAATCTATATATACTTCTTTTTTAGGACTAAGTTTTATTCTACTAATACAGCCAATATCACCATTAAAGACATTGTCATCTGGCATATTAGTAAGTTCTATAACTTTATCATTTTCCCTATAAACTACATTACTAATAGATATCTCTTTTTTAGTAGATTTTTTAGGATTTAATAACTCTTGTAAAGTATTATTAATATTATCTATACCATTAATAGTCTTATACATAGGTGCAAGTACTTGATAATCAGTATTTTTAATTTTAGATACTTCGTCTTTAATAGTATCTAATACTTTATTATCAGGACATTTAATAAACTGTAAATCTTCTCCCTTATTAAAGATATCTTTATTAAGTACACCTTCATTAATATCATGAGCGAAGGTTATGATATTAGAGTCTTTTCCTTGTCTATAAAGATTTTTTAATCTAATAGTTTTAATCTCTTCACTTTCTAGCATATCATGTAAAACATTCCCTGCTCCTACACTAGGTAATTGATTTGCATCTCCTACAAAGACTATCTTAGTATTAGTAGATAATCCTTTTAATAAATTACAAAGTAATAGAGTATCTAACATACTAGATTCATCTATAATAACAAATTCTGCTTTACTTTTATTATACTCATTAACTTGAAACTTATTAGTATCTTTATTCCATTTTAAGAATCTATGAATAGTAGATGCAGATAGATTAGTAACTTCACTCATTCTCTTACTAGCACGTCCTGTTGGGGCAAGTAAAACAAGTTTTTCCATTAAGTCTTTAGTATTATATTTATTTAAAGATTGATATAAGTCAATAATACCTTTAATAATAGTAGTTTTACCTGTTCCTGGTCCACCTGTTATAACTAGACATTTATTAGTTAAAGCTTCTCTAATAGCAGTCTCTTGTTCTTCGTTATAGGTAATATTATTTTTAAGTTCTATTTCTTTTAAAACTTTCTCATAATTCTTTAATGTCTCACTCTTTTCATGAGCTAGAAGTCTTAAGCGTCTTGCAATAAATATTTCCGCATCATAATACTCTTTTAAATAGATTTTATCTTCTTTAACTACTATTAACTCTAAACTAATTAAATTATTTAAGGCTTCTAATAACAATTCATCACTTATATCAGTACCAATTATTCTAATAAAGTAAGGTCTAACTTCATCTAAATAAAAGTAAGTATTGCCAGTTACATTAGTAAGTTCTCTTAAAATATAAATAAATACCGCTCTAATTCTTTTAACATCTAACTTTTCTTCAGTATTTTTCTCAAAGATATAATCACAAGTCTTAAAGTAGATATCATCTATATAATAATAAGCTTTATAGATATCATCATTTATAATATCAAAGCTCTTTTCTTTAAATTTACTATATATTTTAAGACTATCTCTAGTACTAAACCCTAATTTAGATAGATTAAGAATTATCTCATAACTACCTTGATAATTTTTTAAAGATTCATGCAATACTCTTACTTGTTTTTCACTAACTCCTTTAACTAATAATAGATTATTAGGATTTTCTAATATCACATTAAAGGTATCTTCATGAAACATCTCAACTATCGCTTCGGCAGTTTTCTTACCTATTCCTTTAAACATATCACTGCTAAGTACACTAACCATAGAATCAGTCTCTTTTGGCATAATTCTTTCAAAAGTATTAACAACAAACTGTTCCCCATACTTAGAGTGATTTGTAATATTACCTTCTAATACATAAGTATCTATCTCATTTAAATCAGGTAAATAACCTGTAATAGTAATAGTCTTATTAATAAATTTATCTAAATCTGAACTAGTTTCTTTTACTTTAAATAAACCTATTAAGTAATTATTAGTATTACTTCTAAAAATTGTCTTTTTAAAATTTCCTGTTACTTTACTCATAGTATCACCTATATTTCTATTTATTATTAGTTGTTCGGAATTTCCGAACAACTGATATTATTTATTTTAATCTTCTATCTCTCCTATTAAAAAGTCACCCATATAATTAGTTAATTTTACATTTTTAAAAGTATTAGAAGGAATACACGCCTTTACTTTAACCTTTAAATAATTACTAGTATGTCCTATACTAACACCATCTTTAACTTCTTCAAATAATACTTCTAAACTCTTACCAATAAACTTATTAGCATACTCTTTCTCTAACTCATGAGATACTTCAAGAAGTCTTCTTGCTCTTTCCTTCTTTATATTACCATCTATATGTCCATCCATAGTACTTGCCACAGTCCCTTTTCTATCAGAGTATGGAAAGACATGAATTTTAGAAAAACCAAACTTACGAGCATTTTCTATCGTTTCTAAAAAGTCTTCTTCAGTCTCTTTAGGAAAACCTACAATTATATCAGTAGTTATAGATATATCCGGTCTAATATCTCTAATCTCTTTTAATTTAGCTTCAAAATATTTTAAATCATACTTTCTATTCATTAATTTTAAGACTTTATCACTACCAGCTTGTAGAGGAATATGTAAATGATCTACTATTATATTACTATTTTTAATTACATCTAAGACATCACTATTTAACTCTGTTACTTCAATACTAGAGATTCTAAGGCGCTTTAACCCCTCTATTTTAATTAAAGCTTTTAAAAGGTCAGCAAAAGTAGTATCAAGGTCTACTCCATAATGTCCTGTATGAATACCAGTTAATACTATTTCTTTAAAACCTTTATTAACTAATGTAGTAACTTCCCTAACTACTGTATTTAAGTCTTTACTCCTACACTTTCCTCTAACATATGGAATAATACAATAACTACAAAAGTTCTCACAACCATCTTGGACTTTAACAAAAGCCCTACATCTATTTTTAAAATCTGTTATAAACATATCTTCAAAACTATCTTTATCAAGTCCTACTCTTCTAATAGGTTCTTTATTAGCAAAAAATTCATCAAGTAGTTCTATAATCTTACTTTTATCTTTATTACCAATATAAATATCTACATTATCAAAATCATCAGGATGATCTTCTGCATAACAACCAAGAACTACTATACAAGCATTAGGATTATTTCTCTTAATACGATGTATTATCTTTCTACTCTTAATATCTGCAGTATTTGTTACAGTACAAGTATTAATTATATAGACATCAGAAGTCTCATCTAAATTATTTACAACATCATAACCTGCTTCTATTAGTTTTAACATAATATATTCACTTTCATAAGTATTTACTTTACATCCTAAGGTATAAACACATGCCTTCATTACTTCACTTCCTAACTTTTCCTATTTATTATTAATAATATTTACTTATTTTAGTTTTTACTTTATCACAAATTTTTTGATGTCCTACATTATTAGGATGTAATCCATCAAATAGTTCTTCAATTTCTAATAACTCATAAATATACAAATAGTCAACATTATTTTCTAAACAAATATTTTTTAACTCTTTATCAAAATTAATAATTTTAGTATTTAAATAACCTTTTTCTTTATCCCAAGGTAAAGGTGTTACTTTAGATTCATCTACTTTTGTTAGTCCTATAAATAATATATTATCAGTATATTTTTTAGCACTATTAATTAAGGTAATAATATTATTTCTAAATGTTTCAAGTGAAACTCTATCTTCATCTTTTACATTTTGTGTATCATTAATTCCTATAGAAAAAATAATTATTGTATTATCATTCTTATTAAACCTTATTTTACACTCATTATCAAATCTATTCTTAATACTCTCTGTAACATCTCCTGAAATTCCTAGATTAAAAATAGTGTAATAACTATTACTATCGTCATTTTCTAAGGCTAATCTTAAGCGATTTACCCAACCACCTTTTTCTTTATCCCAAGCACCATAAGTAATACTATCTCCAAAAACTAAAATATTTATATCTCTCATATTAGTTTTTTATCCTTTCTTTTTTACTGAATTCAAGTAATTCATCAAAATCAGATAAATAGTTTTGATCTTGATTACTCTATATTTTTAAAATTCACTGTAACATAGTTTGATATTTCTAAATTAATAATAATGTAATAACTATCACTAATTTCATTGAATTATCCAAACAATTAGTCATTTATATTATTATATTTTAATTGTTTCAATAGATTTAAAGTAATCAATAACATTATTGATTACTTGTTCAACAGAAATGTCAAGCCAATTATTTCTTGCATCTGATAAACTACGTTTAAAAATATTATTGTTAAGTATAGTATCTAAATTATTTATTATATCGCCAATATTATTTTCTCTCATTGTTGAATTTTTAATTATAAGTGTATTCATTATATTTAACAAATCTTCTTTATTAATTTCGGTTTTATTAATCAAATAATAAATATCAAATATATCTTTATATCTTGTTGTTCTAATACCAAATCTTAACAATGATTTAAGTTTTTCACAAATTATTTGTTCTTTTGAATTAATAACTAGTGTTGCACTTTCATTAATCGCCTCTAAATTAAAGCAATATACATCTTGTTTTATATCAAAGTTTTTGTGAACACCTATATCTAACTTAGCAGAAATGCTAGAGTTATTTTCATCTTTTAAAATAACATTAACTCTTTTTCCTTTATAATCTTGATGATGTAATTCTTGTATCTCTCCATCTATATAAACCTTAATGCCATCATTTACTAAATTTAATGTATCTATGAATTTTTTTATTGATTCATTAGCAAGAGAATATTTTATGAAGTCTAGATCTAAATCTCTTGTTGCACGTCTTCTATCATTAGATAAACCATACATAACAACTCCACCTTTTATTGTTACGTTTTTATTCATTTTACTTTTAGATATCTTATTTAAAATAATATCTTGGCAAATCTTTGCAGAAGCATTAGCAAGTGAAAAACCATTTTCAAGATATTTTCTTCTTAATTCTTCTAAATTCATTAAAACACCTCACGCATTAAAGTATCATATAGTGATGATTCATTTTTATAATAAGAAATATATTCTTGAATTTTATATATATCAAGTGTATCAATTTTCTTCCTATAATTAGTAATTATTTCCTTATAATAATCAAATGGAATTAAATTCTTTTTTCTGATTAATTCTACTAACATTCTTTCTTCATCATAGATATTGATTTTAACACTTTCCACTTCAATCTGTGTTTTACCAAATTCAAATAAATCATTGGGTATAAATATTTGCTTAATATTTTTATCATTGATTCTACTATCTGACCTTTTAGTTGCTAAATAAAAATAGTCTGGTATAACATCAGTTAAATCATAATAGTAATATGCACTATCAGATGTAAATATTGCATTAGGATATTTTTTTAAAATTATTTCTAAAGGATTTACAAACTCTACATCTGAATACAAACCATTATCCACTTTAAACAACTCTTTATTTTCTATAGCCTTATTTAGTTGATAAGTAGAATATTTATTTTTATCTAACTCGTTTCTAAAGTACAACATTTTCTCATCACCCACCATAATATTAACAAAATCATACACAAAAATCAACATTTTGTGAATAACTTTGTTAATTTTTTAGAGCAATTGATACATTAAGTAGGTAATGAATGAATCATTTAGTCTAAATTAGAGAACCTACCCTATTAAAAATAACCCAGCTGTGCTTCCATGTGTTGCATAATGCATTTTATTTTGAACAGTCTTAAAAAACTCTATTGATATCTTATCTTTAGGATCATAATCAATTGCCGTTGCATATATATCTAATACTTTTCTCCAAAAAACTTTTTCAGATGATCTAATATCACGAATTCTAGCAAGCAATTCTTCAAAGTAAGGACTTTCACCATTATTCTTTAATTTTTCATCATTAAGTACAAACCCTTTAATCATATATTCTTTTAATTTATCATTTGCCCATTTTCTAAAATTAGTTCCAATATCAGATTTAACTCTAAAACCTATAGCAACTATCATATCAAGATTATAATACTTCATATCATATGTCTTACCATTTGTAGCAACTGTTCGGAAATTCCGAACAGTTGATTCTTCCTCTAGCTCCCCCTCTTCGTATATATGCTTTATATGTTCTGAAATATTAGATTTACTAGAATTATATAATTTTACTAATTGTGCTTGATTTAACCAAACAGTACCATCTTCTATTTTTACTTCAATATTCTCTTTTCCATTTTTATCTTTATAAATAATTATATTTCCAAATTCACTCATATATCTCTCCTTATGCAATGCAAAAATAATATTTCTTAAAACTAATATCAATTATTAAGAATTTTTTACCTATTCGAATTTTTCGAATAACTTAATATAATAATTAATATTGCTAATTCAGCTTATTTTACTAAGCCATACTTTTATATAAATGTTTTAATGCTTATTATCTTAACATTAGAAAGAATGTTCGTCAATGATAATTTTAAAATAATATTAAAAATTCAAAAATATCACTAGTAGTAACTTTACTAAAGAAAATAATAAGGAAAGCGATTAAGATAAAAGGTCCAAAAGGTATCATATGTTCTTTATTTTTATAAAGTAAGTATAATGATACTGGTAATGCTATTAGGGATGCTAAAAAGATAGTTACAAGGCCTAAAAAAGGATCTATAACAAGTCCTAAGACAAAGGATAATTTAACATCTCCTCCCCCTAAAGATTCTTTTTTAAATAAAGCATTACCTAGTTTCATTAAACAATACATAAAAAAGAAAAGTAATGCTCCACTTAATATAGATAAAAGTCCACCAGTAAATCCTTTTAAGAAGAACTCTAATATTATAATAACTATACTAAAAAAGATAATTACTTCATCAGGTATAATCATATAAGTTAAATCACTTGCAAAAATAATCATAGATAAACTGACTATGCATAAAGATAAAACCAAGTCTAGTGAAAAACCAAAACTATAATAAGATAAAGCGAATAAAATAGCAGTCACTATTTCTATAAAGGGATTTAATAAACTTACTTTCTTATGACAATATCTACATCTTCCCTTTAATATTATATAAGAAAATACTGGTATTAAATCATACCAAGCTAAAACGTGTCCACAACTATCACAGATACTTCTATCATTAATAAATTTTTTATTAGTAGATAATCTTAATCCTACACAACAAAAGAAAGACCCAAAGACTAGGCCTATTATAAAGAAACAAATAATATATAATACTTCCATATAATCACCTACTGAATCTTTCCATAAATATCAAACATTGGAACAACTATTGATAATAGAATAGTACCAACTATTAAAGCTAAGAATGCTATCATTAAAGGTTCAATAAAGCTTTGCATCTGTTTAACTAAAGTCTTATGTAACACTTGATAGTAGTTAGCAACTTTTTCCATCATTAAACCTAATTGCCCAGTCTTTTCACCAGTTACAATCATCTCATAAGCAGCAACTGGGAAAGCCCATTGTCCTTTAAATGATTCTGATATATTAACACCTTTATTAAGATTGATAATTGTTCTTGCAATAATTTCTTTATATATTTCATTATTAGTTATCTTAGATAATACTTCCATACTATCAGTAATAAAAACTCCATGGTTTAAAAGAGAAGCAAATGTTTTAGTAAAATTATATACTTCGTTATAGATAATAATTTGGCTAAATACTGGTATATGCATAAGAACTAACTGGACATTCTTTCTAAAGGTTTTGTTTTTCTTATATAGATACACAAATAATCCTACAAAAACAACAACTCCTACAATTATAAAAGCATAATAATTAACAATAAAGTCACTAGCATTCATAACGAATGTTGTAATAGCAGGTATCTCTGCATCATTATCTTCATACATCTGTACAAATTGGGGGACAATACTAATTAAAATAAAGATGATAACACCTATAGCAATACATAAAACTATAACAGGATAAGTCATAGCAGAAACCATGGCTTTTCTTGTCTCTTCTTTAGAAGTATAATAATCAGCCATATCATCTAAAACTGATGTTAAGTCACCTGTTAACTCAGCAGTTTTTATCATATTAACTAAAAGTGTTGGGAACTTATCACCTTGTTTTTCCATAGCAGCAGATAAGTCTTGACCTTTTAATAATTCATATACAACTTTTTGATATACTTTTCTCTGCTCTGCTTTTTCACTTTGTTTTTCCAAAATTCTAACAGAATCTATTAAGGCAATACCAGCTTTTAAGTAAGTAGATAACTGTGTAAGGGAAAAAGAAAGGTCTGCTGCTGTAAATTTACCACCGATATTTATATCTATATCATAGAACTTACGAGGAACTACTTCTATTACTTCATAGCCTTCATTTTGTAAAAATAACCTAACTTCATCAGCACTTGGTCCTTCAAAAGTACCATTAATTATTTTACCACTACTACCTTTAACTTTATAGCGAAAGGAAATCAATGGTTCTTTATCTATAACAAGTTTCTCTTTAGAATTAATCTTTGATTCATTCATCATCGCTTCTACTTCTAAAATAGCAGAATCTTCTTTAGCTTTTTCTTCTCTTCTTTTAGTAACTTTACCTCTACTTAGTTTATCAACAACTGCTAAAATACCACTATAAGCATAGTTCAATATTCGTTTAGGAGAAAGCAAAATATAATGGACTACATGATATATAAAGATAAATGGCATTGCAATTATTTCCATAGCACTTCCTCCTTATTCTTAATTTAATTATATCACTCTATTTTTATATTCACAAGTAGGAAAAATTAATCATATATTAAAGTAAAGGGAAAGGTAGTGTTTTTATGTACAATCAGTATAATATGGGCATGCCTAATTATATGCCAAGAAGAGGAATTAATTGGAATAATATTTTAAATAATACACAGAGGACACTTGGAATAATAAATCAAGCGATACCTATTGTTTATCAAGTAAAACCATTACTTAGTAATGCAAGAACTCTCTTTAGAGTAGCTTCTGCTATTAATAGTAATGATGAAAAAAGAAATGAACAAACAGATGATACTAATTATAGTGATAATGTAAGTTATGAAGAGACAAAAAAAGATAGCAATGGACCTATATTTTATTTATAGGACTAACTATCTTTTTTATATTTCTCTAAATAAATAGACATTTTCGTTTAAAGTCTGGTTAGGAAGAGTAAAGTCTCTACTACCTACTAATTCTCCACCCATATGTTTATAGAAACTATTGGCATTAGTGTTATCGCTTAAACAACCAGCAATCATACTATTAAAGCCCATTTTCTTAACTTCATCACGAGCTTTTTTAAAGAGTATTCTACCATATCCTCTATGTTTAACTTCATTAAGTAAATATAAGGCCTGTAATTCTCCTATATCTTTATAATTAGAATCTTTTGATTTACATACTCTAAATACTCCCACATATTTATCATCTGCTTTTAAAAGAAATGATTTATCAAATTCTTTATTTATATCTTTTTTCTTTCGTTCAATAGCTTTATTTATTTCAGAATCTGTACCGATTAATTCTAAAAACTCTGCATTAACTATTCCTTTATAAGTCTCTTCCCAAGATTTAGTATTGATTTTAACATAATCACTTACATTGTTAGTATTTAACTCTTCTATAATACAATTCACTATAGTTTAACCTCTTCTTTTAATAGCTTAATAAACTCTTCTATATTAACAGTAGTAGTATCTTTTTCACCATGGCGTCTATAACTAATAGTATTATCAGTCTTTTCTTTATCTCCAAGGATTAAAGTATAAGGAATCTTTCTAGTTTGGGCTTCTCTTAGTCTATAACCTAACTTCTCATTACGATTATCTAACTCTACTCTAATATCATTTTTCTTTAACTCTTCATAAACTTTATTAGCATATTCTCCCTGATATTCACTAGATACTGGTATTACGATAACTTGTACTGGACTTAACCATAAAGGAAGATTACCTTTAGTCTCTTCAAGTAGGAAGGCAATAAATCTATCAAGAGAACCAAATACAGCTCTATGAATAACAACTGGTCTTTGTTTACTTCCATCTTTATCAATATAAGTAAGTTCAAACTTCTCTGGTAATTGATAATCTAATTGAACAGTTGAAAGGGTTACATCATGACCAATAGCACTTTTAACTTGAACATCAAGTTTAGGTCCATAGAAAGCTGCTTCTCCTTCCGCTTCATAGAAGTCTGCTCCAATCTCTTCTAGAACTTCTCTTAGTTCTTGTTCGCTTTTCTCCCATAACTCATCGTTACCAAAGTATTTATCTTTATTATTTTTATCTCTTAAAGATAGTCTAAAACTATAATCTTTAAAACCAAAGTCTTTATAAACATCAAGTATCAAGTCAATAACACCTTTAAATTCATCTTTAATCTGTTCTGGTGTACAGAAGATATGGGAATCATTTTGTGTAAAGGCTCTAGTACGCTCTATTCCACATAAGGCTCCACTTGCTTCATATCTGAAATCGTTAGCAATCTCGGCGATACGTAGTGGTAAATCTCTATATGAATGAAGATAATTCTGATACATCATCATATGATGAGGACAGTTCATTGGTCTTAGTACATATGCTTCATTATCTAACTCCATAGCAGGAAACATATCATCTTTATAATGATCCCAGTGTCCACTAGTTTTATATAAATCAACACTACCAAGTGATGGTGTCATTACATGTTTATAACCATGTTCTAACTCTTTATTAGTAATATAATCGACTAATGTACGTCTTACAAAGAAACCATTAGGTAACCACATAGGAAGTCCCTTACCTACTAAATCAGAAAACATAAATATACCAAGCTCTTTACCTAATTTACGATGGTCTCTTTCCTTTGCTTCTTCTAACATTTCTAAATGTTTATTTAAATCTTCTTCAGTCTCATAACACACACCATAGATACGTTGTAACATTTTATTTTTAGAGTCACCTTTAAAGTAAGCACCACTTACTCTAAGCAATTTAAAATGTCTTAACTCTTTAGTAGACTCTACATGAGGTCCACGACATAGGTCAGTAAAGTCTCCTTGTGTATAACATGTAATTACTTCATCTTCTGGCATATTATTTATTAAATCTATTTTATAAGGGTCATCTTTAAATTTATCAAGAGCTTCTTCTCTAGTTAACTCATGACGAATGATTTTTTTATTACCTTTAGCAATTTTTTTCATCTCTTTTTCTATTTTAGGTAAATCATCATCTGTTAGAGTCTTATCTCCTAAATCAATATCATAATAGAATCCATCTTCTATTACAGGCCCTACCCAAAATTTTGCCTCTGGATATAATTTTTTAACCGCCTCTGCTAGTAAATGCGCACAAGAATGATTAAGTGGCATCAATTTTTTATCTTCTTTAATATTTATCATAATTATTTTCTCCTTCCATAATAATAACTTCTTTTACTTATAGTTTTTTGTCTATTAACTTTTTCAGTAGGCACTAATTCCTCAAGATATGCTTCTTTTTCTAAGTCTTCTAACAACTCTACTTCGCCAGTTACTTTATCATAGCCATAGCCTAAACTTTTAAGTATTTCTTTTCTTTTTATTTCTCTTTCTTTAGCACTCAAATTACTACTTAAAATAGCTTTTTTATTAATCGCTAATATATTGTTATAACATCTAATATTATTATCATCATCTCTTACATAAATATATTTATCAGAATCATCTTTAGAGGCTATATCTAATGAAACTGACCTAGGAGGTGTAACTCCTCTATTAATTAAATATATTGGCATATCGTTATGATGAAACCTTGTTCTTTTACGATGATGACTTTTAACTCCATACCAGCTTTCCATAAATACGTGGATATTCTCACATTGTTTTGAACTCTTATAATAACCTTTTTTCTTTCCCATATTCTCTTCTCCTACCTTATATAATAAAAAGGATGATACCACTAGGAGTGCCTGACACTACACGATACCATCCTTTTTTAACTTAATTTAGATAACGGCATATACCGGAATTACTTTGCATAACTCTACTCGTTAAGGTAGTAATAAAAGAGCTTTTCTTAACTTTCACCAACCGTTAAGTCTCTAAGATTAAAAGGATTCTTTTACCGAGTCCCTAACTAATAACGTATTTACAATTATTATTTTACTACAAATTAAAGAGTTGTCAAATCATTTTTATAATAAAACAAAATTTCTATTAAAAAATGTATCTTGTTCGATTGATTTATCATATCAGATATGCTATTATATCTACTAGGAATACCTAGTAGGGGTGTTTTACCTCTTTCTTTCACTTTATTAAATAGGGGGTTAGAAAGGGGAAATGTTTATGAATAAGAAAGACTTTTTAATAGTTATATTGTTAATTATTATCATATTGTTGATTATTTATAGATAGTAAAATACCCTATTACAACTGTGTAATTTGGGTATTTTACCACAAACACTTTTGAGGTAAAGACCTATTTGCAGAACTAGGTATTCCTCATTTTTATTTATATGTAAATTCTCTTTACATATTCATATTATCATAAATAATTAATTTTATCAAGATATTAATCATTGCAAAAAAGTATCATTTAATCTTTATGATAGTATAAAAAATGATATGTATTAAATGAGTGACATCTCATATAAAGATAAAAGAGGTTCACACTATTCCTATAAAAGTGCATAAAAGTATAAGGACAATACCTTTGTTGGTATTGCCCTATTTTTATTATTAAAAAGTAGAAAATCATCAAAAAAGCAACATTTATTCTTTACAACAATATAATCTTATGATATACTTTAAATGTATTAAATGAGTGATACCTCATATAATAACAAAAGTCGGAATTCCCTTGCCACAGTAGGGAGCTAACAAAAGTCGGAATTCCCTTGCCATAGTAGGGAGCTAACAAAAGTCGGAATTCCCTTGCCACAGTAGGGAGCTAAAAAACATGGGCGATTTTCATTTAGAAAGTCGTCCTTTTCTTTTATTACGTAAGGGGGATTATTTATGAAAACACTTAAAATATACTATATTGATGAAAATTACATTAAATATTTAAGAAAATTTGATAAGATAGTACCATATAATAAGACTCATACAAGACCATATATTGGTGTTGTATATGAATATGATGGGATTAATTATTTTGCACCTTTATCTAGTCCAAAACAAAAACATATAACAATGAATGAAAATGCTCTAGATATATTTAAAATCAATGATGGAATTTGGGGAATAGTTAATATTAATAATATGATTCCTGCTCCTACTCATTGTTTAACCGAAGTACTTCCTCAAGTAAAAGATGAAAAGTACAGAAACTTAATATTAAATCAAACTAATTATTTAAATAGACATAAGTATAAATTATTATCTAAAGTTAAACAGTTTAGATTACGTTATGATAATGGGTATTTATCTAGCAGATTAAGAAAAAGATGTTGTAATTTTAAACTATTAGAAGAAAAATGTAAGGAATATGAAAATTTAATATTAGAAACAGTTTAAGGAAGAGTTGGTATGCCCTTCCTTATTTTTCGCCTCTCGCTTCATTTAAAAGAGTATCAAGTGTTACTAAAGTAAAACCTCTTTGTTTAATATAGTTTATTAATACTTTTAATTCAGATACATTAGATTCAGTTAATTTAACACTTATAATACTACCGCTTCTTAAGTTACCTTTGAGATTACTATAAATATTATTATCAAGTTTTAAAGTAGGTATAATAGTATGCATAGATAACTTACTACATAAATTTAATACTTCTTCATTATCATAAGTTGCATAACAGTATTTTGGCGTAGTACTAGTAAGGGTTTTTATTTTATCAATAGATGCTTTAAATAATAATTCATCGTATGTTTTATCATAACTAAGTACTTCTACTTCGTTAGAATTAATAACGGCATTAGTTACAAAAGATGTATTACTATCAGTAAATTTACCATCTATAAAAAATGTCCCTACTACTCCCATCTCCTTTAAAATATTTAAAACGTTATCAGTATAACTATTAGTATCAATAGCAAAGACTAAAGCAATGTTTGTACTTATTCCATTACCACTACTTATATATTTATCATAATAATCATCTATAGATATATTAGGTTCTACTTCTTCAAAGACTAATAGAGCATCATTATAACTACCATAACCTTTCATCTTAGTAAAACTATTATCTAAATCTATAACTAAACCATTATATCCTGGTATTAAATAATCTCCATCTACTTTAGCATTAATCGCTTCTTCTTCCTTAGTACTTCCTTTATCTTTTATCTCTTTCATAAGAGGGTCATTAGATTCTAAAAGACCAATGGCTTTTTCTGTATAATAAAAAGAAAAAAGAACAAGTAATGATACAAATATCACTTCTATAACCTTTTTAATAAGAACCACCTCTATTTAATTTTATTATTAAATAAGAAAATTATTCTAAGGATATAAAGCGAAATAAGCATCACTTGCTCTTTTACTAATTCTTTTTGTAACTAATGTTGAGTAACTATTTCTTGGATTTTCCCAAGTAGAGTTAGGGCTTGTTACGACAATAGACATTTTAGGACTACTTGCTGGAGCATAACCTACAAAAGCTGTAGAGACTGTATCTGTATCATTAATATAATCATCATTTGTATCTGTTGCACTTTGACTTGTTCCTGTTTTACCAGCAGGGTCATGAGAATCATCAATATAACCTCTACCTAATCCATAACTCTTATGCATAACAGCATAAAATCCTTCTTTAACTCTATTTAAATACTCTGGTTTTGTATTTACTGTATTTAAAACATTAGGTTCGAAAGAATATATTGTCTCTCCTAAAGATGAATCATCTGTACTTTTATGCACTTCTTTTAAAAGATGTGGCTGTAACCTACTACCGCCATTGGCAAAGGTTGAGATATATTGAGATAACTGGATTGGTGTATATGTATCAAACTGTCCCATTACAAAGTCAAGTAATAGTCCAGGGGCTCTATTATTACTAGAATATCCTAAAGATTCTACTGGTAAATCTATACCTGTTTCTACTCCAAGACCAAACTCTTTAAAAGTATTTCTATAAGTATCAAAAGCACTTTCATTAATTACTAATGGTTTATTGTACTGATAAGTCGCTCCTGCTACTTTCATTGCTGTCTTAAACTGATAAACATTACTAGATAGAGCTAGAGCATCTATATCATTAATTCTACCTAATGTCTTCCAAGAACATTTCTTTGGTGTTCCTGCTATTTTAATACATTCATCTACTTGATATTCACCTGGAGTAATAGCACCTGTATTAAAACCTACTAACATACTAGCACCTTTAACAACAGAACCATCTGTCATAGGGTCAGTCATAATACCTGTCGTACAATCTATTGTTTTATATCCACCATTACCATCACTAACTGCTTCTCTACCTGCCATTGCCAGTATTTCTCCCGTATTAGGGTCCTGTATAACAGCATAACTTCTTTTATAGTACTCGGTATTAGGTTGACCTTTAGTAGATAATATTTCTTCATTTAAAATTGCTTCTAATTGTTGTTGTAAATCTATATCAATAGTAAGTACTATATCATTACCTCTTTTTCCTTCACTAACTAGTTCTAGCTCATGAGAATTAATGGTCTTATAAATTGCCTTTGTTCCTCTTAAATACTCTTCATACTGTTCCTCTAAATAACTAGTACCAACTATATCATTTAAAGAATACCCTTTAGCAAGATATTCATCTTTCTCTTCACTAGGAATTTCTCCAATATTACCTAAAATCGTTCTAAAAGTATCTCCATAATTATAAACCCTTTCCCAATCAAGCTTAGTATTAAAACCTGGCAAATCTTCATTATTCTCGGCTATATAAGCATATTCTTCATCAGTAACATCTCTATTCTTTATAACCTTATCATCATAAGAGTATCCTTTATTCATTAAATAATACAAATAACTGGCTTTAGTATCTTCTTCTGTAAAAGCTGCTAACTCATCATCAGTAACCCTTTCTATCTTAAGTTCATAAATATCATCACTATCGAGTTTTCTTTGATTATATTTCTCCCATTCTTCATCAGTTATTCTATCACCCATATCACTACTATTCTTAGCGACAAAGAACTCTCTTTTATTTCTATCAGTGACTTTATCATAATCTAGGCTTAGATGACTAGAAACAAGATAGGCAAGGTCTATCTCTTCTTTAGTTCCTCTACTTTTATCTTTATTATAATAAATAGTCTTAACGGCTTTATTATCTACTATTACTTTACCATTACGGTCAAGTATTCTTCCTCTTGGGGAACTAGGTCCTTCTACTATAGTAGTGGCAAGGGTAGTAAGTTCATCTTCATAATATGATTGATTTCTTAGCATAACCCCATAAAGTCTAAGGGTTATTATTAAAAATAAAACAACTAAAACGCTTCCTAAAAATAAAAATCTTTTCTTATAGGTATTACCATTAACAGTATATTTTCTTTCTTTTCTATTAATATTTTTCTTATTAACCTTTTGTTTTATCTTCATACTTAACCCTCCTTCTCTATTAGTTTATCACATATTTTTATTTTTACTACATATAAATTAAATAAAGGAGAAAAAAATGATAGAAAGAATAATTAAAAATAATATTAAAATATTAAATCCTCACTTGGTAATGGGATACCTTGAAAGTAAAAATATTTATCCAACAGAAGATGAAGCGATTGTTATTTGTAACTTTTTAAAAGAAAATTATAATATCTTACTAAAAGATAATAGTATTTTACTTAATTTAAGAGGAAGTGTTAGAGATGAAATTTATAGTGGAGTGTCAACTATTATTATGAATTTAAAGAATACTTATTTATAAAAAGAAAACTATGATATAATTTATCATAGGAGAGATGATTTATGAATAAAAAAGGATTTACACTAATTGAATTGATCGCTACTATTGTTATAATGGCTTTAATACTTATTATGGTAATGCCTTCTATTAATGCTTTATTAAATAATAATAAAGATAAAGCATATGAATATTATGGTGATAGTCTAATAGATGCAGCAGAGATTTTTGTAGGAAGAGAAGGAGAAGATATAACTAGTCTTGGAACTCTTAATTTTACAGGGTGTGTAGATATTACTTATCAAGACTTAATTAATAGTGATCTAATCAGAGCATATTCTGATAAAAATATTGATTGTACTAATGCTAAAGTTAGATATACTAAAGAACGTAATAAAGAAAGTTATA
Organism: Candidatus Onthousia excrementipullorum; assembly: GCA_018712385.1. GTDB lineage: Bacteria > Bacillota_I > Bacilli_A > RF39 > UBA660 > Onthousia > Onthousia excrementipullorum. Next base: position 43,406 of record DVHC01000027.1, read on the forward strand.
GTATTAACTTAACTTGTAAAGATACTACAACAGGAGAAACAGTATATAGTGTTAATGATATTCCAAATAATACTTGTACTGTTACTGCTTACTAAGGCTTCTAATTAAAGATATTTCTTCTTTATATGGAGCATGTCCATCTATATAAGGTGTTTCTAATATTTTAGGAACATCTTTTAATTTATCACAATCTATTACCTTTATTAAAGTATCTAAGCCTATAGTACCTTTGCCAATATTTTCATGTCTATCTTTATGAGAATCTATTGGATTTTTACTATCATTAATATGAATACATTTAATTTTATTTATACCTATAAGTTTATCAAAAGAGTCTAATACTTCATCAAAGTTATTCAAATCATATCCAGCATCATTCAAGTGACATGTATCTAGGCAAACACCTACTCTATCTTTTTTAGAGACTCCATCTATAATGGATTTTATCTCTTCAAAGTTTCTACCTACTTCACTACCCTTACCTGCCATAGTTTCAAGAAGAATCATAACATTGCTATTATCTTTATCCAAGACAAGATTAAGAGCTTTGACAATATTAGAAATACCTTCATCTACTCCTTGTCCTACATGGCTACCTGGATGTAGAACTAAATATTTCATTCCAAAGGTATCAACACGTTTTAACTCTTCACTTAAGAAATTACATGAAAAGTTAAATTTACTTTCATCACCATTAGCAAGATTAATGATATAAGGAGCATGAACTATTACTTTATTCTTGTCAATACCATTTTCTTCCATCAATGTATAAGCTTTCTTAACATTATCTAAATCAATACTACTTCTAATAGTATTTTGAGGAGCACCTGTATAAAACATAAAAGTATTTGCCCCATAACTTAAAGCTTCTTCTACACTTCCAACTAAACCAGAGTCTTTTTTATATCCTACATGAGAACCTATTATTAACATAAACATCAACCTTTCTAAAACAATTATATAAGTAGAAAAGAAAAAACGTCAAGAGTATGACGTTAAATACTAATAACAATTCTATAACTCTGCGAATTAGATGGTCCTCCGTTATAAATAGGAGTTATTGTAAAATAGAAAATTCCCGTTTCACCATCAGTCCTATTATATCCATAAAATCCTCCTCTTAATACCCATGATAAATATGTATTACTACTAAAAACACTAAAAGCATCACCATACCAATTAAGAGTTTCATAAAGTCCATGGGATAAACAGTTTGTTTCATTGCATAAAGTATCTATGTCTTCTGGTGTATACAAATCATAATATTTAGATTCCGGCATTGTATTAAAACCACTCTCTGCAATTGTATTATTATAATTTCCCATTACATGTTCATTTGAGCCTCCACTCATATCATATATTCCATAGATATTTCCTGTTGTACTGGCTCCTGTTCCATTTATATCTACATCATAGGTATATTGACAACCATAATCAGATTCTGTTCCACCACTTGGATGCCCCCAACTACATCCTGTTATAAAAGAAGTCGATTTGTTTTGATATATTTCTTTATTTGCACCACTAAAATTAGAATTTCCTAACTTTCCGTATTTAGATTGACTAAGGTAACTAACTGCAGCCCATTCACTATTCTTCATCATATGGCTATCTATGTTGCTAGTGAATCCATATCTATTACCAGCATCATTCATTTTTAATGCTACATTGTACATATTTGCTATATTTATATATCTCCAACTAGTGATGTTAGGTTTTATCATTGGTTCTAACTCTGTTGTATTTCCACCGCCATTACTTGCACTTGGATTAGAACTACTTGTCTCAAATTTTCCTACCCATATTCCACTTAACTCTTTATCGCCAAAGGTAAAGGCATCCGGAGTATACCAACTATTTATTACATCATTTTCTCTTACTATATACTTTGCACTACACATATCTTTTTCTCCAGTTGGTACAAATTTTATATCTATTTCTCCTGGTAATTCTTGGGTTGGAGTTGTAGTTAAAAATTCTCCTTGTTTACCATAATAATTTGTTCCATCTTCGCTTCCAATACTATAACTATATCTCGGTATCCATACCCACATGGTCTCTATATCATTCATATTTATTACTGTTCCTACATTAGCATTCTTATAAGTACTTCTTGTACTACTACTTACTGTTACAGCATTTGCCCATTTCTGTTCATCATAATTGTACCAGTCATTATCTTTATTATTAGTATCTGCTTTTACCCAGTTACTTCCATTATAGGTTACTGCTATCATATTATCATCTAATTCTGGGGCATTAGGAGTATTTATATACTCTTTAAATAAATGTCCATTACTTGGTAATTCTAAATCATTATAATCTAGTCCTACATTTACCCCTAATTTTATTTCTATATCACTGTTAGAATTATTCTCTACCATTATCTTATAGATATTACTACTACCAGTTGAACCTTCTTTTTCTAAATTGACTCCTTTCGCATCAGGTAAACTATTAGTTTCACAATCTATTATATATCCTGCTTTTACATTATTAGGTAAATTGTTTAAATAGTAAAAGTTAAATCTTGCTATTCTATTATTAGGATTAGATAAAGTTACAATAAACTCTTTACTACTATTAGCATCTACTACTAATTTATTACTCTCTTCTCCATCTACTTCTAACTTATAAGTTAGATTACCTGTCACGATACTTATGGCATTACTCTTTTCCTTACTTACTGTAAACATTGCATAAGAAAAGTACCCTCCTAATATTAATAGAGTTATTATTACCATTATTATCATATATATCTTACTAAAACTTGTTTCTAATAATATCTTTTTCATCTTTTTACTCCTTCCATTATTACACTAAAAAAGAATAGAATAATCCTCTATTCTTTTAAGACATAATGAAAGAAAGTATTTACTAGATACTTACTAAACTGCCCCCCCCCAGGTAACATATTGTAAACGGGTGCTAGTATTTATTTTTCTCATTTTTCTACCTTCTTTCTTATATTTGATAATTTTATGTTAACACATTTTTAAAATAATCGCAATATGTCATAGAATGTTACATATATCATTAATAACATTAATAAGAATAATCCCACAGCATGGAACTTTGCTTCTGTCTCAGGTTTAACAGGACTTCCTTTAATCTTTTCAATTATTATAAATAAAATATGTCCTCCATCAAAAGCTGGTAGTGGTAAAAGATTAATAAAGCCTACATTTATTGATAAGAAGGAAAATAAATAAAGTAAACTAGCAAGTCCTCCACTTGCTTGCGAACCTACTACTTCATATATTCCTACTGGTCCACTTAACTGATTTAAATGAATTCCTCCAGTAAATAAATTAAGTAGTGTTACACCCATCTGTTTAAATAAAGAACCTGTTTTAACTACTGTATACTTTAAAGATGCTAATAAACCATGTTGTTCTTCTCCTTGCATACCTATACCATAAACATATCTTTCATCGCCATCTACTTTAGTTTTTTCTGGTTTTATTTTATATGTTTCAATGCTTCCATTTTCTTTTTTTACTTTAAACTCATTAGCTTTATCAGTATCAGCGATTGTTATATAAAGAGAAATATCATCTATAGTCCAAATATCATGACCATTAATTTCTAATATTTCATCCCCTTTTCTAAGTCCAGCTTCATAAGCAGGAGTATCTTTTTCTACACTAGATAATATTGGTTCAGTTGAAGTCGCTCCCCAAACTAGAGAAATAAAAAATAACACTAAGATAGCAGAAATAAAGTTAAATCCCGCTCCAAAGAACATTACTAAAAACTTTTGCCAAGGTTTCTTACCAGGTAATGTCCTTTCTCTTGGTAAGTCTTCCTCTTCTCCTTCTTCTCCTGCTAACTGACAAAAGCCTCCTATAGGTATCGCTCTTAGGGAGTACTCTGTCTCACCTTTTTTAAAACTAAATAGTTTAGGCCCCATACCAAGAGCTAATTCATAAACATATATTCCTGTTAATTTAGCGAATAAGAAGTGGCCTCCTTCATGTATAAAAATAATTGAACCTAGTAATATTATGAATAATATTAATGTAACCATGTTGCCTCCTAAATTAATCCCATTACTAATATAAATGCTAAAATTACAAAAATTAGACTATCTAAACGATCTAATATACCTCCATGTCCTGGAATAAGATTAGAAAAATCTTTAACATTAAATGTTCTCTTAATAGATGAAAATACTAAATCACCAAGTTGTCCTACTACTGCTAAGAATAATGTTGTAAGTATTAATATTGCTAAAGAAATACCTGGATCTATTACAGTATAATAAAATGTAGTTGCTACAAAAGTACCCATTAAGACTCCACCAATAAATCCTTCTATTGTCTTATTTGGACTAATAGTGGGAGCTAGTTTGTTTTTACCTATATACATACCTGTTATAAGGGCAAAAGTATCTGTTATAACAGTTATAAGTAATAAGTAAATTAAATAATCTAAACTATAATTTCTAACTACTAAAATTAGATTAAATGCAATATTAATAAATAATAGTGAGCCTATTAAATATAGAGCATCATTAATATCATAATCCATTTCTTTTTTATCTTTTAATAATATAGGTAATAGGAATAATAAAATAATAAAACTTATTAACTGATAACTCATTTTATAACTAAATAAATTTTGATTATAGGTTAAAACTAAGGAAAAAATAGTTAGTAAATAAGATATTATTTTTATTAGAGTTGGAAACTCTTTTTTCTTTTCCCTTATATTTATTAACTCATACATTGCTCCTAAAGCTAGTACAGTCATTAGTATTGCAAAAGGTATACCTCCTATAAATAATAATGGTACAAATATTAATATCATAATAATAGCACTTAATACACGTTTTTTCATATTAGTACTACCTCCAATCTTATAATAAGTATAATATATTTTTTACTTTTAGACAATAAGCTTTAAATTATTGTTAAAGCTTTTTTAAATTGATACCAAGAGATTTTTTTAAAATGATACTTTAACTTAATCTGATTTTAACTATTTATTGATAGGCAAATCATTGATAATAGGCAGTAACAATTCACCATACTTGTTGTAATATCTTATTTTTAAGATATTACAAAGTTATATGAGGATTGTTACTGGGTTCCTTTTGTCAATGAGGAACTATCAATAAATACATAACTATAAAAAGTATCATTTCTAAAAAATATTAACATTGACACAATCTAATTTAAATTTGCTGGAATAATTATTTTTATATATTACTATTATATTGTCAGATAACGCAAATGCAGTTTAGTAGTATTGTATTATTCTGATTCATTCAATATTTTGAATGAGTTATAGTCCGCCTGCTAATATAGGGACGATTTTTTTGTGTCTAAAAATTATTTTTTAATTATTGTTTAGGAATATTTCTATTTTATATATTAATTACTACTGTTCAAATTATCATCATCTTCTTCTTTCCGGTCAAAGTAAGAAAGACTTTCTGATACAGCAAAACACCTTAAAGCTATTCATATAAAAGTGTTATAAAATTTTTCTTCTTTTATTATGAAATCATGTAACTAATAAAACACAATTATCAAATAACTGATCTCTTTTTTGCAACGTATTTCTTTTAAGAATTTATTATTTTATCTTTAGTACTAAGCCAATCTTCATAAACTCCATCATATAAATATAAAATTGATTGAACTTTATAAAAATAAAATTCTAATTGTTGAAATAAACTGTCTGATGCTACTTGACTAGCAATACATTCTCTTTCGTTTTCGTAGTGCTTTTTAAGTTTTTGTTGACTATTTAATGCTGCTAACGCACCAATAGAAGAGCCACCAATTGCAGTTCCAACAATTGCAGAGGAGGCAGGACTCATTGGCTTTTTTATGTGTAATTGTGTATTTAAAACGGATGATGAATATTTATTCCATAAACCCAAAAACTTTTGATAAACATCAATTAATTCTTTGTCATTGTTACATCCTTCAGTATATTCCTTGTATTTATCTTTTAAACCTGCTAGTATTTTAATTGCTAAAGATTTGTTAACTGTAATATTTGGTTCTTGTTCCAATTGACTAGAAAGAGCATACTTGGTACCTCTCCCTAACGGATCTTCTTTACTAATACATTTTTTAGTATTACATAAATATTGTAATAGATTGTTAAATTGAATTTTGTCATGATTATAAAACTCTTTTAATTCATCACAACTATTGGCAATTTCTGTAGAAAAAGCACCTGATATAATATAATTTCCTTTCTTAGGTAAACTTAATAAATAAGATTTGATATAAGACCAATATTTATTTTTTAAATGCTCTAATTTCTCATCAGTGTGAATAACATTTTTCATTTTATATTCTTTTATTTTATCTTGAAATTGCTCATTTAATTTATCTTGAAATTGTTCATTCAATGGCTCATCAACTTTTGATTTTATATACTTAAATGCCTCTATTCCTTTAGAAAGTTCTGGTTCTTTTTTTCTAAAATACAATAGTTGAAATATTTTCCCATCACTTTTTCTATATAATGTAATAACTGGAGGCATGTCTGTTTCGGGTATTGATAAATCTACTTTCTTTATGTCAGAAAAATAGATATTTGACTTCTTAAAAACACCAGTGTAAATAATTTTATCATCTTCTAATACCCAGTCTCCCTGATGTGTAAGGTGAAGGTCAGATACACTTTTAAATTCAACTCTCATAATAATCGCTCCTTATACTTCAATAATCAAATTATATCACATTGTATAACGCTTTTCAAATATTAGAACATTTTTAATTTCCCTTTGATAAATGCAATCAATAATTTTAAATTACTTATAATTTTTTCAATGTTTTTATTTTAAAAACTGACATTTTAACCCCTCCTAACATTTATAAAAATTAAACTAAAATAAAAACTGATTTAGATATTTATAAACTAAATCAGTATAATTAACACAAAAATGGTGTCCTCAGAGGGAATCGAACTTTCATCTAAGCCTTAGGAGGGCCTTGTTCTATCCGTTGAACTATGGGGACAAATTAAAAAGACAACTATATTTCAGCATATCTTTTTATATTTGTTAAGCCATAGTAGGATTTTGTTAAAGCTTTAAATTATTTATTAAAATTCATTATTAGTCGTTTTACTGTTTCGCTATCATTTATATCAAGATAATTTTCTTTTATAGCCTTACTATTTATACTTGTACTTAATAATTCATTTAATTCTTTGGTTCTATCTAATAATGATAAGTTTTTAGTCTCTTCATATTTGGTAATACTGGCTAAATAGGCAATTAGATGAGGATAATCATATAAAGGAATATTATCTAATTCCATACTTGCATCTATTATTATTAAATCTTTTAAACTAACATCTTTCCCATGATATAAATCATCCATTAGTTTAAAGAGTTTAATCTGTCCTCTTGTTGTAATTAAATTGCTATTAATAGCGATTGTAACATCTGATTTATATCCTAAAGACTCTAGATATTCTTTAAATAATAGTTCATTATAATAAGCTAAGTATTCACTAAAGATAAACCACTCTTCTGTATATTTATTATTATTATCATTATTATTATGAATCTTATGAGTATATTCATGAGTGATACTTAAAGAAGTTGAAATATTCTTATAGTTTACGACTTTTATATCATTAAAGACAAAGTCTGTTACTCCTTTGGCGATAAGTAAGTTCTCTGCTTCTTCTTTAGTTAGAGAAATATATTTAAACTCATCATTGAGTTTATCTTCATCACTTGCATTCGAATATTTTAATAACGTATCAACATCATACATTAAAATAGTTGTTTTAGCAAAGTCTTTAGTATAACAATTAAAATAACTATCTAGATACTTATTTACTAAAGATAAAATCTCATCATTAGAAAAATATCTTAATGGTCCATTATTATCTTTCTTTTTCATATCACTTAAACTTAATAAAAGTTTTCTATAATTATAATAATTCTTTTTAAGATATTTATCTGTTTTAATATTACCATAGATATCTATTAATTCACTTCTAATTACCTCATAACTATAATCCATAATATCCCCCAATAACAAAAGGATTACCTTAAGTAACCCCTAAAACTTATCAATATTAATTTTAACGTATTTATTATCTTTTAGTGAACTACTAGCTTGTACTAAAGTTCTTATAGCATTAGCAGTTCTACCATTTTTACCGATAACTCTACCAATGTCAGAATCTGATACTAATACTTCTATAATTATTTCCTTATCATTTTCACTAGGAAATTCTTTAACAGAAACAGCATCTTCATCTTTTACGATATTTTTAACTATCTTCTCTGTTAATTCTACTAAACTCATTATTTTGTTTCCTTTTTATCTTTAGATTCAGCAAATTTTTTCATTATACCTGCTTCTTTTAATAGATTTCTAACAGTATCAGATGGTATTGCTCCATTATTTAACCATTTTAGAGCAACTTCTTCATTGATTTTAACATCTTTTTCACTGTTTATTGGATTATAAGTACCAATTAATTCAAGATATTCTCCATCTCTTCTACTTCTTGAATCTGTTGCAACTATACGATAAAATGGTCTTTTCTTAGCTCCCATTCTCATTAATCTTAATTTTACTGCCATATTTACAGCTCCTTTCTTTTTTACTGTTATAATTATACATAAAAAAATAAAGACTGTCAACCTTTTTTTGTTAACAGTCTTTTAAGAACTATTCAGTGGGATTATCTAAATATTCTTCATTTACTTCTTTATCAATTCTCTCATCTATTTCACTATCACTATCCATAATCTCTTCCCAGTCATCTACTTCATCTAGAGTATTGATACGCACTTTAGTATCGCCAACTAACTCTATACCTAGGGTTTTATCTATAGTACAGTTAATAACACTACCATTAATCTCTGCTTTACTACAACTTGGACCACTTAAACTTCTAATAATTACTTCTTCATTTTCAGTATCAGTCGTTCCTTGAACATTTATAGTTTCTGTATAGTTTTTAGTATCTTTTAATACTTCTGTCTTAGTATCATTATCATAAGAATACCAAATATTAATATCATAACTTCCATTAATAGTTACTACTCCATTTGAAAAAGTACCACTAAAGTTATGATTAATTACCCAACACCCAAGAATTGTATTAGGACTATTAGTTACTTGTAACGATAAGTTATCAGTAAATTGTTTCTTACCTTTACCAATAACTGCTTTTGTTACTATTTCTTTAAAAGATGCCATACGTTTCCCTCCTCTAATTTAGTCTATGCTTTATCTAGTTAAAAAGTACAAAAAACTTACAGATTAACAAAAAGAAAGAAACAATTCACAATATGCTTCTTTCCTTATTTAATAACTAGTTATTATATTTTGTTTAATTATTTAGTTTATTAAGTTCTTCTTCACTTAAACCAGTATTTCTAGATACTACATCTATAGGTATACCATCCTTAAGAAGATTTTTAGCAATAGAGACTTTTTCTGCCTTAGCACCTTCTTTTAATCCAGCTTCCTTACCATCATCATAGCCCCAATTACGAGCGGTATTAATCATTTTTTTCTGCATCATCTCATTATCGTAAGCTAATCCAAAATTATCATTAAGTCCTAGTCTTTCTAATTCATCCACAATCTTCAATGCCTCCTTATCGTCTCCTGCTATTTCTCTTAACTCTTCATAAGATGTAGCAGTAAATAAAGATAAATATGCTTCTTCTTTATTGTCTCCATTATATCTTATTCCCTTGTAATTATCAAGATACACTTCGTGAATTTTAAAATCCTTTATCTCCTTATGTGTATTTATATCCATAACAGAGTAAGAGGCTTTACTGACATAAGGATGCTTTTCTTTATTAAAGTTTATTTGAATAACCTTTTTCTT
>DVHC01000028.1 GCA_018712385.1 Candidatus Onthousia excrementipullorum
AAATTTAGGAGTAAGTGTAGGCCTAGATTATAATGATTTAAGTCTACCAGATAATGGCCATTTATTTGAAGAGATAACATATAAAGGAGAAGTAGGAACAGTAGTATTAAGCAATATAAGTAAAGATAATACCTATGATGATGGAGTAGATACATTTACAACAGGACAGTATCCAAATAATTATATCTGGTATAGTGGTAAGTTATGGAGAGCGGTATCTGTTAATAATGAAGAGAAGACAGTTAAGTTAGTGACACAATGGGATATAAGTGCAATTCCTTATTCAAGTGGAAGTACAGACTTTGCAGGAAGTTATATGGAGGAATGGTTAAATGACACCAGTGTAGATGGCTTCTTAGGCAATTTAAGGGATTATGAGAACTTTATTGTAACAGATAGTGTATGGGATGCAACAATGGATAGTAGAGAATTAGGTAAAATAACAAGACCTGAGGGAACAACTATTGTAGAAGATGCAGTAGGACTTTTAAATATATATGAATATCAGACAAGTTATTCTGGGACGTATAATTATTATGGTTACTTAAATAATAAATTGCAATGGTGGCTAGTAACTCCAGATACATCTACTAAAATATGGCAAGTAAATAGCCAAGCACCAGGAGCTACTAGTGGTAGTATCACTTCATGGACACCAACAGGAACTGCAGGTATTAGACCATCAATAGTATTAAAATCAAATATAAAAATTATAGATGGAGATGGGACAGAAAATAATCCATATAGATTAGAAGGAGATAATGACACCAATCTATCTGGTGTATTACTTTCAAGTAGATATAGTGGAGAGTATATGACGTTTGGAAATGATGAAAATAATCTATATAGAATAGTAAGTCACGAAACATCAGGATTAACAAAGATAACAAGTGCAGAGCCTTTAAAAAGTTCTGGAACGTTTATAACAAGTGCCTTTAGTAGTGAAAGTAGTGATAGATATTATTCATCTAGTAATGTAATAGGTACATTCTTAAATGGAGATTATTTGAATAGTTATGTAGATAGTAGTTATAATGAAATGATAGAAGAAAGTACAACGTGGTATTTAGGTAATGTAGCTGCAGGAGAAAATTATAAATTAGCAAAATATGCAGGTATAAATATGGCAACTTACACTACATCTACTGAAGCAAAAATCGGATTATTACGGATGGGCGAATTAATGTCAGGACAATTTACTTATTCAGAAAATAATACGACATACTGGCTATTGACCTTGAATAACACAAATATATATGTAAGAACAGTATTTTTAGCTGGTAATGGTTCTATTGATTATACTACAAAATCCTTCGGAATAAAACCATCTCTAAATCTAAAATCAAATGTCATAATAACTGGAGGAGTTGGTACCAAAAATAATCCTTTCACCCTTGATTTAGCCCCATAAAACAACAAAAATTACGAAAATTCGTAATTTTTTTCAAAAAACTATTGATTAATAGTATACCCTGTGTTACATTATTAGCAGGAGGGAGACTTATGGACAAAAATAAAGAAGATAAGTTAAAAGAATTAGAGTATGATTTTGTACAAGATTTTATTAAATTAAGAAAGGATAATCACTTAACTCAAGAAGCTATGGCTAATCAATCTGGAGTTATTAGATTAACTATTACAAGAATTGAAAATTTAATAACATCACCACAAATTAATACACTTATCAAAATATTAGAACCAGTTGGTTATACTGTTAAGATAGTACCAATTGATAAGAAAAAGAAAAGTAAAAAAGATTAGAAAAAGTTCTAGTCTTTTTTTTAATTTTCCTCTATACTATTTTCTAGGAAGTGAAGACGATGAAGAATATTACCTTATTACCAGCAGATACCTATATAGTAGTTAATAAAACAGTCATTCATGAAGAAGATAGACGTCTTTTAACTATGCTTTATCAACCTATAATAGGTTATACTGCTGTTAGTCTTTACTTTACTTTAATAGATGACTTAGATGAGTTTAATCGTCTAAGTGATGATTTAAATCATCATCATTTAATGAGTATAATGCAACTTAGACTTGAAGATATTATGATAGCAAGAGAAAAGTTAGAGGCAGTTGGACTTTTAAAAACTTATTTAAAAAAGGGAAGTGTCAATAACTATGTTTATCTTTTATATTCTCCGATAAGTGCTAATGAGTTTTTTAATCATCCCATATTAAATATCGTCCTATACAATAATATTGGTAAAAAAGAATATGATAAACGCTTAGAGATGTTTAAAGTACCAAGAGTCAGATTAACTGATTATGAAGATATCTCTCATAAATTTAATGAAGTATTTAAAAGTAGTAACCTAAAACCATTTGAAGTAATAGAAGATATAGAAAAAAAAGAAACATCATCTATAGTCTTAGATGATATGATAGACTTTAATCTTTTAATATCATCAATTCCTAGTGGCCTTGTTAGTAATAGATGTTTTGATAAAGAGACGAAAAAACTAATTAATAATCTTGCTTTAGTCTATAATATTGATACAGAGAGAATGAGTGGCCTTGTTAGGACTTCTTTAAATGAGAAAGGTCTAATAGATAAAACACTTTTAAGAAAGAATTGTCGTAACTACTATTCTTTTGAAAACGTAGGAAATCTTCCAACTCTTGTTTATCAAACACAACCAGACTATTTAAAGAAACCAGAAGGTGATACTTCTAAATGGGCTAAAATGGCTTATACTTTTGAAAATACTAGTCCTTATGACTATTTAAAAAGTAAAATGAAAGGGGCAGAACCTACTAAAAGAGATTTAAACTTAATAGAAGATTTGATGATAGACCAAAAGCTCAGTGCCGGAGTAGTTAATGTTCTTATTTCTTATGCTTTGAAGATAAATAATCAGAAGTTAAATCGTAACTACTTAGAAACAATTGCAGGACAGTGGAAACGTCTTAATATTGAAACAGTTGAAGAAGCGATGAGACTAACCGAAAAAGAATATAAGAAGATGAAAAAAGTCGCTACTAATACAACTAAGAGTAAAACTGTTTCTAAAAAACTATCTAAAGAAGAGATATTACCTGATTGGTTTGGTAAAGAATTAGATACTGATAATACTAATGAAGAAGAACAAGAGGAGTTAGATAAGATTATAGATAGTCTTGTCTAATAGATGAAAATATGCTATAATATGCCTTAATTAAAGGGGGTTCTATTATGACTAATACAAGAGATTTATTAATTAGAAAATATATTATAGATATAGTTTTCGTAGTAGTAGTTATCTCATTACTTACTTGGTTTTGGTTTGGACCATATCAACATAAAGTTAGAATAAGAGAGTCTTTAATGGCAAACAATATTGAATTTAATAAAGATATCGCTTATACAGGTTTTGATTATATAGATATCTCTTCTAATAAAGTTACTAAAGACTTAACTGTTTCTAATGATAGTGATAAAGAAATAAGCTTTATTATTAACTTTAATAACATAACTAATGATAAAAATAACTATATTAATTACATTTTAACTGATAATGAAGGATATCAAACTGATATAAGAAACTTATCACTTGATGGTTATATTCTAGAAAATAACCTAGGTAATAATGAGACTAAGACTTATACTATTACTATGTGGACTGATGATAACGAAGAGATTAATGGTAATTTAAATATAATTTTAAATCCTGGGTGTAAAAAAATTTTGTAGGTAAATAGTAGTTAATGATATATTTCATCAACTACTATTTTTTCTATTTCACTCCAATGATCACTTTCATACATACATCTTAATGCAATCATATAATTAGCACCTTCA
>DVHC01000004.1 GCA_018712385.1 Candidatus Onthousia excrementipullorum
GTGGGCTCCTTTTTGCATCTTTCTCACCTCTGTTTTATCTTACTACTTTTTATTTACAAAGGCTAGTCCTCAAAGGATTTATGTGACTGAAAGTCAATGGATATTATCCGCCAGTGCCTAGCATATTATATTTGAACCATCTATCTTTCTTTCACTAGTTGTTACATCTTTTGCACTTATCTCATAATTAATATTAACATCTCCTGCTATCTTACTACTTACTGTAAAATCAAAATACTCCCCTTCTGTTAATCTTACTTTACCAGTTGCATCTGTTGTTGGTAAGGCTCCACTCATACTTATTATATTATCATCTTCAGTATACTCCATAGTAATAGAACCTGTTGTTATAGAGTTTACTTTAGTACCTAGTCCACTATAACTAAAAGCCGCATAACTTACTCCTATTATTGCAATTACCATTATTAATAACACTACTATTATTATAATATTTTCCTTTTTCTTCATTTCACTTCTCTCCTTTATTATTTTTCTCACACCATCAAAAAGAATAGAATTTTGTTATCCTGCTCTTATATCATAATGAAAGAAAGTAACTAAATTACTACTAAACTGCCCCCCCCCGGTAACAAATTGTAAACATAAGTTTTTCATATTTTTTACCTTCTTTCTTATTTTTCATTACATACATATTATCATAATTTTTCTTAATTAACAATTACTAATCATCTAAAAACATTACATAATATTCATCATAAGTAATATTATGCTCTTTTATGTACTTAGCAATCTTCTTACCCACATATCTATAATGCCAAGCTTCACACTTATAACCTGTAATATCTTCTTTACTCTTAGGATATCTTAAGATAAAACCATACTTATAAGCATTATCCATCATCCAACCATACTCATCACTTTCTATAAAAGTATCTACACTCTTACTTGCAATATCTAAACTCATCGCTGTTTGATGTTCCGAAAAACCTGGTTTTGCCACATAATTATCCACATAATTTTGTCCATAAAGCTCTAAATATGTATTAGTAATATCTTCTTGGTCTTTATAACTTCTATACCCCGAACTAACCATTAATTCCATGCCATCTTTACTTGCCGCTTCTGCCATATCATAAAAAGCCTTCGCTACATTTCTCTCTATTTCTACATCTTCATCTGTCTTAACATATTCATCTTTTATCTTAACCAAATCATCTGGAACATACTCACTACTTAACTGTCTATGTTTATTAACAAGTACATAATCATCAAAATCATCTATAACTAAAGGGTCTACATAATCTTCTTTATCAAAATCCATATTAACATATAAAACAGTAGTCTCGGCATCATCATTCTCTTTATCTTGATACTCTACATATCTATCTAAATTCTCAAGCTTTGCAAAATCAACAGATAAAAACTCTTCTATATACTTAACTTTATCTCTTTTCGTAAAGTCACTAACCGATTTATCATCCCCTTTAGAAATAATTAAATTAACTTCATTAACACTATAACCTTTATCTAATAATTTATTAATATTTCTAATTAAATGTTTCTGATTTTCATAATCAATCTTAGCATAATTATCAAGATTATCTTCTATATAATCATCACTTTCAAAAGCAGCATTTAAAGTCTTATTCTCTCCTATATCCATAATATAAGAATACTTAAACTTAAAGATAATACTATGCACCGCCTCTTCACTATATCCTAAATTCTTAAGTTCTCCTATTCTATTAAAATAAAATGCTAAAATAATAATTATAACTACAACAACCGCACTAATTATTACTAAAGGTTTTCTTGCACTACTTTTTAATTTCAATTTTCTTTTCTTTGTCATTAAACCACACTACTTTCTAATAAAAGTATAACATAGTTTTTAAATCTTTTAAACTATGATATAATAAGCTCTTGAAAGGCGTGATGTATTTGAAAACAGCAGTTGTCTTATCTGGTGGAGGTGCTAAAGGAAGTTACCAATTAGGTGTCTGGAAAGCCTTAAGAGAACTACATATTAAATATGATATTGTAACAGGCACATCTATTGGTGCTTTAAATGGTGTCTTCATGTGTGAAAACTCTTATTTTAAAGCGAAAAGAATATGGAAAAGAATAAATCTAGAGTATCTTTTTAATAAACTTCCTAAATCCAATAAAGAAATAGATATTCTTAAACTATTTGGCAGTAATTTTATCAAAAATGGTGGTATGGATATTAAAAGAATAGAAACTATTCTAGAAGAGTCTGTTAATAAAAGAAAGTTTTACAACAGTAGAATTGATTTTGGACTAATTACTTATAATTTTACTACTAGAAAGCCTTTAATCTTAACTAAAGATACTATACCTAAAGATAAGTTAATTGACTATCTCATGGCTTCTGCAACCTGTTTTCCTGCTTTTAAAATGAAAGAAATAGATGGAGATAAATATATAGATGGTGGTTATTATGATAACTTACCTATAGAACTTGCTATCGAACTAGGTGCAGAATCCCTAATAATTGTTGATTTAGGAGCCCCAGGCTTTAAGAAAAAAGTAAGTAAACAAATAGATAGTATTATAATAAAACCTAGAAATAACATCTCTTTCTTCTTAAACTTTAATGAAGAAGCAGCTAGAATAAATGCTAAATTAGGTTATAATGATACCTTAAAAGCTTTTAAGAAATTAGATGGTAATAAATTTACCTTCAGAAAGAATACTATTAATAAGTATTATCTAAATAATAAAGATATTTTATTAGACCCTACTGAAAAAAGTTTCTTAGCATCTATAGAACAACTAGGTAAATCTTTTAAGTTAGATGAAACAAAAATATATAGTTTTAGGAGCTTTGTAAGAGAACTAAATAAGAAAATAGAATTAGAAGATGCCCTAGATAAAAAGACTATAAAAAATATAAAGAGTTTAACAAAAAAGATTAACTCTAAAACTTTAATATTATTTTTCTTAAGTCATTTAGAAAATGGTAAGAACCCTAAAAAACTAAGTAAAGTCTTTTCTAAAGAATATAAACTAGCCAAGTACTTACAAATATTAGGAGTAGAATATGGAAAATAAATTTAAATATACAAGTGATAATAAAAGATACCACACCTTAACTTATTATTATAAAGAAAAGTTTAACTCTAAAGTCTGTAAAGTAAGTTTAAATGCTAACTTTACTTGCCCTAATATCGATGGAAAAGTCGGGATTGGTGGTTGTATCTATTGTTCTAAATTAGGTAGTGGTGAATATGCAGGAAACCCTAAAGAAGATTTAATAACTCAGTTTGAAAAAGGAAAAAAGACTATGCAAAGGAAATGGCCTAATGCCAAGTTCATCGCTTACTTTCAAGCGAATACTAATACTTATGCACCTATAGAAAGACTTAAAGAGTGCTTTGAACCTTTTATAAATAGAGATGATTGTATTGGTCTATCTATCGCTACTAGAAGTGATTCTATTACAGATGAATGTTTAGACTACCTAGAAGATATTAGTAAAAGAACTTATCTAATCGTAGAATTAGGATTACAAACTATCCATGAAAAGACAAGTAAACTAATTAATAGATGCTCTAGTCTTGATAACTTTGATAAGATGGTCAAAAGGTTAAAGGAAAGAAATATTAATGTCGTTGTTCATATCATTAATGGCCTCCCCTATGAAACAGAAGAAATGATGATTGATACAGTTAAACATTTAAACGACTTAAATATCGATGGTATAAAAATACACATGCTAGGGGTATTAAAAGACACACCTTTAGAAAAATATTATCAAAAACATAAATTTCATATTCTAACCAAAGAAGAATATGTTAATATAGTAGTGAAGCAACTAGAGTATCTTAATCCTAAAATTGTAATACATCGCTTAACTGAAGACCCCAAGAAAGAGGACATAATAGAACCTACTTGGCTTACTAAAAAGTTTACAATTTTAAACGAAGTTGATAAAATAATGAGTACAAGAAATCTCTATCAAGGAGATAAATTAAAGGAGAAAATGATAAATGAATAATAATTACAATTTATTAATGGCAAGAAGAATCAACATGATTGAACAAAATCCTAATGAGGAATATATTAGAAAGTTTAATCTTAGTCTTGACACTATTAAAAGAAAGAAAAAAAGAAAACTAAAACCTAAAGAATTAGATGAATTAAAATATCTTATTAAAGATTTACAAAATATTCCTAAAGATGAAAACTTTCAAGATTATATTCTAAGACATTTAAAAGTATTTCTAATATATGGAAATGTAAAATTAATAGATAGAAATGACATTGTTCTAGAACTAACAACTGATAAAGAAACTTCTATATTATATATAGAAATTAATAAAGATTATGTTACTTCTACTCTAAAAGGAAAAGATTATAGAGAAGAGACTTACTATAAAAAACTAGACAATGATTACTATACAACCTTTAAAAGAAGAGAAACAAATATATATAAAAATAGAAATACCAGTCTACATGAGATTAACATTAATGATGAATTCCATGGCTTTCGTAATAATAAAGAAATAATAACAAGAATTATTTCTAGCCATGACAATTATACAAAGGACAACATAACAGGTGCAATAAGTAGAAAAGGATATGGAGAAGATAATTATAAAGAGGTAACTAATTACTATAGAAAAGATGGTTATATTGTAAAAAAACATCAAAGAAGATATAAAAAGAAAAACATAGGTGAATTATTAAATTATAAAGAATACCAAATTAGTGAAGATTATAATATAAATGATAAATATTTAAATCCAGTTGGTTGTTATAAAAAATTTAATA
>DVHC01000005.1 GCA_018712385.1 Candidatus Onthousia excrementipullorum
GTGGGCTCCTTTTTGCATCTTTCTCACCTCTGTTTTATCTTACTACTTTTTATTTACAAAGGCTAGTCCTCAAAGGATTTATGTGACTGAAAGTCAATGGATATTATCCGCCAGTGCCTAGCATATTATATAATAATATATTTCTATTACTATTTCTGTTATAATTAAAATATAATATTGTAAAAAGTAAGAGCTATGTTTTGCAGTATTAAATTATAGTTTATATGGAGGTGAGAAAAACTAACTATTGAAATGAAGAAATTTATATATTTTTAAAAACTTACTTAGTTATTTTCTTTATATCTAACAGAATTGATAATGTCAAGATAAAAATGTAGTTTTTGGCTAAAATAATTATGTAGGAAAAACTACATTTTTATATTAGCAGAATCTAATCGCCAGAATCAGTCGAATCTACCAATATATCCTTAGTTCTATAAGATTTCCCAGTTATAGAAATAACATGAGAATGATGTAATAAACGGTCTAAAATAGCATTGGCAATCATATTATCACCAAATAGTTCACCCCATCTAGAAAACGGTTTATTAGTTGTTATTATGGTAGAATTTTTTTCATATCTTTTATTAATAAGTTGAAATAACATATTAGCCGCTTCAGTATCAATAGGTAAGTATCCAACTTCATCAATAATGAGTAATTTGTACTTAGATAAGGTTTTTAATTTGTCATCTAGTCTATTATGAGAATGGGCTTTTTTCAAAGCTTCAATTAAATCGTTACAATTGATAAAATAGGTACTATGATTATTTTTAGCATTTTCTAATCCTATTGCAGTAGCCAGATGTGTTTTACCAACACCTGGACTACCAACAAATAAAATGTTTTCTTTATTCTCAATAAACCGTAAGTTTTTAAAGTCTAATATTTGTTCTTTATTAAGATTAGGCTGAAATGAAAAATCAAAATCATCAAATGTTTTCTGATATGGAAATCCTGCAAATTGAATTGAATGTTGTATCCTTTTCTCCTTTAGCATTTCTATTTCTAAATTTGTAAGTTCATACAATGCTTCTGTTATATCTTTCTTTTTATTATTTACTAAATCAATATAGTCATCTATGCTGTCTCTCATTCTTAATAATTTTAATGTTTCTAAATTGTTAAGTAATTTATTATAATTATTCATTATTTAATCCCTCCTGTTCGTAAATATCAATAATTTCTTCTATTATTTCTTTTATCTCTTTAATATAATCAGGAATACATAATAATGCATCTTCTAGTTCATCTAAATCATTGACTTTATATTCACCAGTGATATAGCCATAAGTTGCATTACAGCATTCTTCTATGCTATTTAAACAAGCATTTAAACGCAATTCTTTACAAAACTTTTTCATTATATTATTATTCATATATTATTTCCTCCTCTTTTAATTAATTTTTGTTAATTGATTAAATAATTCTAAGTTCTTTAAAGCAAGTTCTTCAATTTCGTTATCTGTTTTATATGGCATACTTTCTTTTAAGCCCTCCATATAATGTTCATCTTTATAATTAATTGGTTTATTACTTATTTCATGTATAACAACTAATTCTGTGTTATCATAAATATAAAGTTTATTATCAATTTCTTTAAGTTTTAAAGTTTTGTTAATATACTTTTTAGGTACTGAATACTTTGAACCTTTATAATCTATTAGCATAGTATTTTGAACTTTTACTGTGACACTTAAGTTCATATACTGTTCTAATATTTGATTTTGTGGAAGAGGTTTTAAGTATTCTTTTTCTTTCTGATAAAGTAATATTGGTTTCAGAGATGTAGTAGAATTAATTCGATTATTAACTTCGATATTAATTTTCTTTATTATTTCTTTTAAATCTTCTTCAGTTTCAAATTCATAGTTATATGGTATTAACCATTTCATGAACTTATTTCTAACTTCTACTTTACCTTTAGTAAATGGATGTTTTACTTTGCACTTTTTTTGAATTATGCCTAAATCTTTGGCAAAAGCCATAAATTCCTTACAAAACTTTCCATTACTAACAATACTACTCATATTATCTGTTAAAACATGTTCTGTAACTCCACCATAAAACTTAAATGCCCCTATCAAATTGTTTAAGACATCTTCTCTAGTTTTATGTACACTATAATTAAAATAATGCATCCTACTATAACTTAACTCTGCTGAAAAGACATTAAACTCAAATACTTCTCCATACTTACTTATCAGTGTGATACTTTCAATCCAATCAAACTGTAGTTGTTCTCCAGCCTTAGTTTCAAATCTTACATGAGTTTCGTTCTTTGTTGTCATATTTTTTATTTCTGGATGATTCCTTACATAATATGTTAAATTACTATAACTTCCTGTATAACCTTTTTCAGTCTTCAAAAAGAAGAAGACTGCTGAAACTTTGGCACCATCATAAGATAATTTTTCTTTTATTATTTCTTCATATTTATCTAACTGTGATGGTTTAGTTCTAGTTGTTGCTTTGCCATCATAACCGTTATAGTATTTTTTTATGGTTCTAGGATCCAAGTCATATTTTCTACTTAAGTATGCAAAGTTTGGTTTAATTTCAAAAGTATTTAACATTGTAAACTCCTTCCTTAATTCGTCACATATAGTCTTTATAATAATAGACCTGTTCGGCAAGCTCAATTATAAATTTTGATTATATAAACAACAAATTATTCTTAACCTTTTTTCATATCTATTCATATGATTTCTATAAGTTTCTTTCATAATACGAAAAATTTTAATAGTTC
>DVHC01000029.1 GCA_018712385.1 Candidatus Onthousia excrementipullorum
ATCTATTCCAAAGGAAGCCAAGTATATCTACTCTTACATTTATAGTAAAGGCTATAATAGATACTTTACAGATATAAATGTAGGGGAGATACAACAAACCGTTAGAATTACTAACAAGGGTTTGAGGAAAAATCTCGATAGGCTAGAACAAGCAAAATATCTAGTTTATCAAGAGTATTCCAATGGTATGTATACCATAACTCTTAACTAAAGAGCTACTAAGCGTTAGTTAAGTAAGGTACAGTAAGATATAAGACTTATGTTAGTACCTATCTTATGAAAATAAGATGAATTAAAGAATAATCCTAAAGGGAGGATTTAAAACAAGCCCTATGGGGAATATTGCTGTTTTGATGGAGTGCTTGTAGTTAATACAGGTTTTTTTGTTGCCTAAAAAGAAAGGAGAATGATTATTTGAAAAGACTTAACGATGAAGATATTTTAAAAAATAATGTTGATACTATATCACAATTTTATATTTTAGATTATTTAAAGAAGAATCTTAATATTAGTGAATTTAATGTTTATTTAGTAGATAGTAATAAAATAAAAGTTACTGATAAAAATGATGAAGTATTATATTTCAGTTATGATAAAGAAAATAAAAATGTGGTTTATGAAGAAGAAATAAAAGAATTAGATAGAACAATGGAGATGTGAGGAATGGTATAGCTTGAAATATATAATTGTTCCTAACATCGTTTGTGAAAATAAAAATTTGAACTCAACAGAAAAACTTGTAATGGGAATGATTTGCTCTTTAAATTATAAAGGTAATGACTGCTTTGCCAGTAATGAATATTTGGCTAAAAGAATTAATGTATCTAAAAGAACTATAACATCAGCTTTAGCAAAGTTAAAGAAAGAGGGATTAATTAAAATAGAATATATTAATCATACTAGAAAATTATATGTTACAGAAACGGGGTGGAAAAATACTTCCATAGGTGTAGAAGAAAACTGCTAGCCCACTAGAAATATATTTCCACTATATAATAAAGAATAAATAAAAATATAAAATAAATTATTTTAATTATATTTAAAAAGCAAAAATAGAAAGGATCTGATTAATGAACAATGATATAAATTTTAATAAAGTATTAATATCAGGAGTTATTAATGCTGTTACTGATACGAATGATAAATATATTAAGTTTGGAATTACTACAAGAAAATATACTACTAAAGAAGATAAAAATGTATATGTTAGTTTAAATATAGCAAGAGAGCTTTATCATATTTATAAAGATTATTTTATAAAAGGTAATAAGATTTACATTAAGGGTTATTTAAACTCTTATATAGATAGAAATAAAAAGATACAAAGTTTTATTACTGTTACTGATGTAGCAAACAATTCGGAAGAAATAATAAAAGGTAGGAAAGCACCACATATCAGAGAAGATGATGATGGTGTTTTAATTTGGGATGGAAATAGGTGTGAAAGTACACCTGCAACTTTAGAAGAACAAAAGAAAATGGAAGAAATATTAAGTGAATTTAAATAGAAAGGATTTGAAATTATTATGAGGGATTTTTATTAATAATATAAGGAAAGGAGAAATTAATATAGATAGCAAAACAAGACAAAATATTTTAAGACGTGCCTCATATACATTTAATGAGGTGGAATATGGACAAATATAAGGTAAATAATATATTTGATGATAAAGCACTTACTTTAGACGAACTAATTAGTTCATTTTTCTTATCTTTTTTAGACGAAGATTTAAAATTTAATGATATAATAGATACGGATATAATCTTAGACTTATAGAGGAGATGTTATGATAACGGACGACTATAAGGTAGGAATATATTTAAGATTATCTAGAGAAGATGAGAGGTTAGGTGAAAGTGGTAGTATATCGACGCAACGAGATTTGCTTTTAAATTATATTAGAGATAATAATTTACTCTTTGTAGATGAGTATGTCGATGATGGAGTTTCTGGAACAACTTTTGATAGAGATGGCTTTAAAAGAATGATTAAAGACTGCGAAGATAAAAAAATCAATATGATTATTACTAAAGATACATCAAGACTTGGAAGAGATCATATTGAGTTTGGCTATTATGTTGAAAAGTATTTTCCAGAACATGGAATTAGGTATGTAGCTGTTAATGATGGAATTGATACAGCAAAAAATTCTTCTGCTAATGATATGTTAGTATTTAAAAGTGCTTTTAATGATATGTATGTTAAAGATATATCAAATAAATTAAGGAGTTCTTTATATACTAAAAAAAGAAATGGTCAGTTTGTTGGAGCTTATGCTCCTTATGGCTATAAGAAGAGTGAAGAAGATAAACATAAGTTAGTAATCGATGAAGAGGCTGCTAAAGTTGTTAGAAGAATATTTAATATGTTCGCAAATGGTTCATCACTTGGAACAATATGTGATACTTTAACAAATGAGAAAATTCCAACTCCTAGTCAGCATAAAAATATGAAGATAGGACAAAATAATTATCATTATGGAGTTTGGGCTACGAGAACAGTAAGAGATATACTTTGCTGTCCAACTTATATTGGAAATCTTACTCAGTGCAAACAGAAGAAGATTAATTATAAGTCTAAAAAACGTATTCATACAAGAGAAGATAGTTGGATTGTATGTGAGAATGCTGTACCAGCTATTGTAGATAAGGCAACTTTTGAATTAGTACAAAATATGTTTAAAAGCAATAAAAATCGTTTTAAAGGAAATGGCATTACTAATAGTTTATTACTTCGTGGACTTATTTTTTGTAAAGAGTGTGGTCATACTTTTGGTTTTAGAGCTCATAAGCAAGTAACCAAAAAATATGGAGAGGTTACTAGAATATATGGTAATTGTAATTACTGGGCTAAAAGAAAACATCAAGGAGTATGTACTCCCCATAGTGTAAAGTATTTTGAAATTGAAGAAATTGTTTTAAAAGAGTTAAGGCGAATGTGCAAGAAATATATTAATACTAATATGTTAGAAAACGCTTTAAAAAATTCTGATAAATTAAAAAATAAAAAGAACAAAATACTTTATGAAATTAATAAGTTAGATAACGAGATAGAAAATTTAAAACGAAAAATTGATGTTTGCTATAATGATAAGTTAGATGGTAATATAACTTTAGAGATGTATAAAAGAACATATAATAACTTTACTCTTGATATAAAGAATAAGGAAAAGGAAATTAAACTTTATAAAGAGCAGTTAAAGAATCTTGAAAATACAAATGTTACCGATGATAAATACTATGCACAAAAAATAGAAGAGTTTTTAAAGTTAGAAAAACCTACTAGAGCTCTCATTACTACACTTATTGATAGAATCGAAATTGATGAAGATAAAAATATCGATATTTATTATAAGTTTAGGCTAGTATAATATAATAAGGATGTGAGGTAAATGGACGTACAAAAAATCAAACACGAATTAATCAAACAAAAGGAATCTAAATTTAAGGGAAATATTTATCATTTTTCACAAGTTAATTTCTCTTATAATTCTAACAAGATAGAGGGAAGTAGATTAACAGAAGAACAAACAGAAGCAATATTTGATACTTCTAGTTTTATTCCAAAGAGTGATGATGTTATTAAATTAGATGATTTAACAGAAGCTAAAAATCATTTTAAGTTATTTGATTATATGTTAGATAATGTAGATAAACCTCTTTCAAAAGAAATGATGATAGAGATGAATAAAATTTTAAAGAGAAATACTAGTGATGAAGATGATCCTAGATATAATGTAGGAGGATTTAAAGTAGTTCCTAATATAATAGGAATAGTAAACGTCATTAAAACAAGCGACCCTAAAGATGTGGAGAAAGATATTGATGAGTTACTTGATGATTATTTAAAATTAGAAAAAGTAACACTTGAAGATATAATTAATTTTCACGTTAGGTTTGAGAGAATCCATCCTTTCGGAGATGGCAATGGTCGTGTTGGCAGAATGATAATGTTTAAAGAGTGTTTGAAAAACAATATTATGCCATTTATCATATTAGATAAAGATAGACCTTATTATATGAGAGGTTTAAAAGAATATGATAATGATAAACAATATTTAATTGATACAATCAAGTATTCACAAGATGTATATGAAGATGTATGTAATCAGTTATTAGATTTTGAAATTAAAGAGGACTAAGCCATAAGAGGCTTTAAAAAATATAAAAAGGTTAAACTCTTGTGTGTCAGGGTATTAACACCTAGTTTAAATAAAAGTTTTAAGTTTCAAAGTGATTGGCCTTATAATAATTCACAAGTTTATTTATTACAATCTATAATAAGTGATTTAGAAAATGATGATAAGAGAACTTTTAAAAAAGATGATAAAGATTATGTGTTTACAAGTAATGTTAATTATCCTAATAATAGAAGTTTAATTAGTCAAAAAGTTACATTTGATAAAGATTTAAGACTTAAAGAAGCGATTGTTTTAGATAGTGATGATGTTCCTAATATGACCTTAAAAGTAAAAGATATTGATTTTAGTCCTAGTTTTAAAAAAAATTACTTTGAAATAGATACGATAATGAGTACAGTTAGTACAGAAGAAGAGGCTGTAGAGACTAGTGCGATAGATGATGTTGTTTATCCTTTAGTACTTCCTGAAGGTACTAAACTTTCTAATGAAGAGAAAGTTGATATCTCTGGTGGAGAGAGAGTTATACTTACTTTTTCTGGGGATAAACCATTTTTACTTGTAGAAGAGACTGTTAAGGCAATGGATGAATTTACGGTTATACCAACGATGGGTGAACCTGTTATGTTTATGGATAGTTTAGGAGTACTTTCTGATAATTCTATTAATTTTACAAGTGGTGGTATTAATTATTATTTAGTGAGTGATGTAATGAATCAAGATGAACTCTTAGAAGTTGCTAATTCTATAAACGTTTTACCGACAATGAAATAAGCACGAAAGTGTTTATTTTTTCTTTTGTTTATGATATCATTAGAGATGTAACGAAAGGTAATGATGTATATGAAAAGAGATTATTTAAATAGTAAAAAGGGATTACCTAGTGAGGTTAAGAAAACTATTATAATAATAGTAGTTGCAGCGCTTTTATTAGTGGGAATGTATTTTTTAACTACGTTAATACTTAGTAAAGATACTGAAGAAGAAAAAGTTACAGAGAATGCTATTCAATATGATGAGATATTAGCAGGTGAATCTTTTAATCAAGGTGATGGAGAGTATTATGTAATATATTATGATTCTAGTGATCAGTATTCTACTATTAGTTCTTTAATAAGTTCTTATCAGTTAAATAATAGTGATACTAAACTATATAGTGTTGATCTATCTAATGGTATGAATAAGAAATATGTTACTGATGGAGATATTGTTACAGATGATGCTAGTAGTTTAAGAGTTAAAGCGAATACTTTACTTAAGTTTGAAGATGGTGAAGTTACAGAGACTATTACTGATACTAATAAAATTACAAGTTTTTTAAATAGTTAGTGTAAAATTATTTATCTTTTGAATATCTTATCTTTAGATATTCTTTTTTTTATGATAGAATAAATACAGTGGGGTGATACTAATGTTTAAAAAGAAAAAGAATAATGATAAAGAAAATATTATAGAAGATATTACTACTAAAGAAGAAATAGATGATACTAGTAATGTTAGAGAGATTATTGTAGAGAGAAGAAGTGGCTTTAATTTTTCTGAAGTTATTATTATCATGATAATTGCTATTATGTTTGGTTTTCTTTTAGGTAATATAGTTAACTTTGTTGTGTTTAGTGATAATTCTTCTAGTAATGATGAGTTAAATGAACTTGTTAGTACTTATGATAATATTGTTAATAACTATTATGAAGATGTTGATAAAGAAGAACTTATTGATGCGGGAATACAAGGAATGATTAATTACTTAGATGATCCTTATGCTACATATTTTAGTGGAGATGCAAGTGATGACTTTAATGAAGAGTTAAGTGGTACTTATGATGGAATTGGTATAGAAGTAATGCTTAAAGATGGAGTTGTTAGTGTAGGAAATGTCTTTGAAGATAGTCCTGCTAGTAAAGTTGGAATTAAAGTAGGGGATATTATTACTAAAGTAAATGATACTGATATTACTGGAAAGAGCTTAACAGAAGTTGTTTCTATGATTAATAGTAAGAAGAAAGCGAAAATAACAGTTAATCGTGAGGAAGAAGAACTTAGTTTTGAACTTAGTAAAGACACTATAGAGACTCCTGTTGTTGATAGTGAAATATATGAGAGTAATAATAAAAAAATAGGTTATATTAAAATAGATATATTTAATAGTAATTCTTATAAACAGTTTAATAGTGCTTTAAAGAAGTTAGAGAAAAATAATATAGAAGGATTAGTTATAGATGTTAGAGATAATCCTGGAGGTTATTTATCTGAAGTTAAGAATATATTATCTTTATTTTTAAATAAGAAACAAGTGTTATATCAATTACAAACTAAGAATAAGACAGAGAAAGTTTATGGTACTAAGAAAAGTGTTGATAGAGATTATCCTGTTAGTGTGATTATTAATGATGAGAGTGCTAGTGCATCAGAAATACTTGCTAGTGCCTTTAAAGAAAGTTATGGTTCTCATATAGTGGGAATTAACTCTTATGGTAAAGGAACAGTACAGTCTGCAAGTGATTTAAATAGCGGGGATACTATTAAATATACAGTACAGAAATGGTTAACCCCTGATGGTAATTGGGTTAATGATAAAGGAGTTGTTCCTACAGATAGAGTTGAGACTGTATTACAAGAAGGGGAGACTCTTACATATGATAATGATACTATGTTACAGACTGCTATTAGTGTGGTAAGTGAATAAAAGATATGTAGGTGTTAGTTACATATCTTTTTTCTTCCTAAGACTTCATCTATAGAGAAATCTTTGTAGTAAAGTGCAAGGCTATAGATAAAATTAGTAGGTATTAAGTATCTAGAGTTTTCATAATGAGCATAACCACCTGAACTTGTATTTAAGACTTTAGCGATTTGTTCTTGAGTCTTTTTATTTTGTTTACGAATTTCTGTTAGATTTTTAGATATAACATCTAAATCTATTTCTAAGGGTAAATATTCTTTATTTGTCTTAGTTAAACCAAATAGGTAATCTAAACTAAAATTATATTTATTAGCATATTTAATTAATTGTCTTAAAGGTATTGTATCTTTACCTGTTTCCCATCCTGATATTGTTGAATAAGTTACATTAAAAAGAGTTGTTAAATCTTTTTGTTTTAAGCCTAAGTTTTCTCTTGTATATCTTAAGTTTTTAATAATCATTTTTCTTCACCAATTTAATTTTTCCATCTTTTGGCAGTAAGATAAATTTTCTTGGGAAAATAGACGAAAATATGGTATAATTATTTTAGGATATAATAATAGTTTAAGATAGATTGGTGTAATGTCAAATATATTTATATTTTTGCGTTTTTTAAACTTAAACTGTGGTATTAAGATATAATTTTGGGCGATACTAGTAGAAGGAGTGATTAAAATTATGAAGAAAAGGGAAAATATCGTAATAATAGTAGTACTGATAGTAATGGCTATAGCGATAATAGGAGTAAGTTATGCAGCTTTTAACTATAGTAGAACAGGTAGTAAAGTAAACTCTATAACTACAGGTTCAATAACTATGAGTTATACAGAAACAAGTAATACAATATCATTAACAGGAGCCTTACCAACAACAGATAAAACTGGTATGGTAAGATTAAATGAAGGAGAGTATTTTGATTTTACCGTAAGTAGTGCAGTAACAGGAGATGTAAATATCAATTATGAGATATCTGCCAAAGATGTAACAACTAGTGATAGAAAGATAGATGGTTCAAATATTAAGTTATATCTAACTAGATTAACAGATGATGGTGAAGAGCAGTTAATGACACCAGAGACTTATAATGAAGAGACAAGTGCCAATAACTTTACAGGAAGACCTGCAGGAGAGATGAGTTTATATACAAGTAGTATGAATAGTAGTGAATCTAATAACTATAGACTAAGGATGTATGTAACAGAAGAGTATAATCCTCAAGATGATGGAGGTAATTTATCTTTTAGTGTACAAATAAATGTCTATGGAAGAGATAGAACAGCAGAAGAAGTATCGACAGTATTACTTAATAATATACCTGCAGAAAATCAATATGATGATGGAATAGATACATTTATTACAGGAGAAGACCCTAATAATTATATTTGGTATAGTGGTAAATTATGGAGAGCAGTGAGTGTAAATAATGATGCTAAAACAACTAAGTTAGTGACACAATGGAATATAAGTGCAATCAGTTATTCAAGTGGTAGTTCATCTTTTGAGGGTAGTTATATGGAAGATTGGCTAAATGATACAAGTGTTGATGGCTTCCTTGGTAATTTAAGAGATTATGAAACCTTTATAGTAACTGATGCAGCATGGGATGCAACGGAAGATGCTACAGCATTAGGAAGTATAGAAAGGCCTAATGGAGCAACAGTAGTAACAGATTCCGTAGGATTACTTAATGTGTATGAGTATCAATCTAGTTATCATGGAACAACCTATAGTAATGGTTACTTAAATAATGGCCTTTATTGGTGGACTATAACACCATATAGTTCGTCTAATGTTCGTCGCGTGCTATACTATGGTTTTGAGGACAACAATAGGTCATCGCTTTCAAATGCCGTTCGTCCATCTATAATTCTAAAATCTAACGTCAAAATTGTAGATGGTGATGGAACTGTAGATAATCCATATCGCTTAGAAGGAGATAACGATACGGACCTATCTGGAACGCTATTAAATTCAAGATATAGTGGGGAATATATAAGATTTGGTAATGATGAAAATAATCTATATAGAATAGTAAGTCATGAAAATGGTAGTGGCACCAAAATAGTTAGTGCCGAACCACTAAAAAGTTCTGGAGAATTTATAGAAAGTGCTTTTGATAGTAATAGTAGTGTTAATTATTCAAGTAGCACAACAATAGGTACATTTTTAAATGGAGATTACTTAAATAGTTATGTAGATAGTAATTATATTGATATGATAGAAGATAATACTACTTGGTATTTAGGAACAGTAGGAAGTGGAACATCATATAAATTAGCCAAATATATAGATACCAATATGATTAGTACAACTTCGACTATAGCAAATGCTAAAGTAGGATTACTTCGAATTGGAGAATTAATGACAGGACAATTTGAAAGATATGCAGCAAAAGGTGGTTCTTCAAGTACAAAATTAACAACAACATATTGGACTATAACACCCTATAGTTTGTCTGACATTCTATACTTGAGTGCTAGCGGTTATGTTAACCTCACTAATTTGTTGGGCACAAGTGGTGTTCGTCCTGCCCTAAATCTAAAATCAAATGTTATCATAACTGGAGGAAACGGAACTAAAGAGCACCCATTTACATTGGCTCTACAATAATCAAGTTAACTAGAATAATCTAGTTTTCTTTTTATAAATAAATTAGCACTCTATATTGACAAGTGCTAATAATTGCTGTATAATATGTATGTGTTAGAAAGGAGAGATGTATTATGTATCAAAATCCAAATGAAGAAAATGAGAATGTATTAGAAAAATATGGTCGTAATATAAATGAAGCAGTTAAAGAAGGTAAGATTGACCCTGTTATTGGTCGTGATGAAGAGATTCGTAGTATAACAAGGGTACTTTCTCGTCGTACTAAGAATAACCCTGTTTTAATTGGTGAACCTGGTGTTGGTAAGACTGCTATTGTTGAAGGGCTTGCTCTTAGAATAGAACGTGGAGATGTTCCTGCTAGTCTTAAAAATAAGACTATCTGGGAACTTGATATGGCAAGTTTAGTTGCAGGTGCTAAATACCGTGGTGAGTTTGAAGAGAGACTTAAGAAAGTCTTAAATGAAATTAAGAAAAGTGAAGGCTCTATTATTATGTTTATTGATGAGATTCATATGATTGTAGGTACTGGTAATACGGAAGGTGCTATGGATACTTCTAATATCTTAAAACCAATGCTTGCTCGTGGAGAGATTCATGTTATTGGAGCGACTACTTTAAATGAATATCGTAAGTATATTGAGAAAGATGGGGCTTTAGAGAGACGTTTTCAAAAGATTATTGTTAAAGAACCTAGTGTAGAAGATACTATCACTATTTTACGTGGTCTTAAAGAAAAGTTTGAAATACATCATGGAGTTACTATTCATGATAAAGCTTTAGTTGCTGCGGCAACACTTTCTAATCGTTATATTACTGATAGATATTTACCTGATAAAGCGATAGATTTAGTAGATGAAGCATGTGCTACTATTCGTGTTCAAATGGATTCTGTTCCTAATGCACTTGATTCTTTAACTCGTAAGATTATGAGACTTGAAATTGAAAGACAAGCGATTAAGAAAGAGAAAGACCAGTTATCTATGAAACGTAAAGATGAGATAGATAAAGAGTTAGGTGAGTTGAAAGCTAAAGAGAAGGAATATAAAGAGGCTTGGGAAGAAGAGAAAAGTCTTAATGATAAGATTAATGATAAGAAAAGAGAAATTGAGAAGGCTCGTTTTGAGTTAGAACAAGCTGAAAATAAGTATGACTTAGAAAAGGCTGCTAAACTTCAACATGGTACTATTCCTAAGTTAGAGAAAGAACTTGAAGAGTTAAAAAATAAAGATAAAATGAAACTTTTAAGTGATAATGTTACAGAAGAAGATATCGCTGGTGTTATTTCTAAGATGACTAATATCCCTTTAAGTAAGTTAGTTAGTAGTGAGAAAGAGAAACTTCTTAATCTTGAGAATAGTATGAAAAAACGTGTTATGGGTCAAGATGAAGCCTTGCATTTAGTTAGTGAAGCGATAATTAAGTCACGTAGTGGTATTAAAGACCCTAATAGACCTATTGGTTCATTCATCTTTTTAGGACCTACTGGAGTTGGTAAAACAGAAGTAGCTAGAACTCTTGCTTATGAACTTTTTGATGATGAGAAGCATATGGTTCGTATTGATATGAGTGAATATATGGAGAAGTTTAGTGTTAGCCGTTTAATTGGTTCTCCTCCAGGTTATGTTGGTTATGAAGAAGGTGGACAACTTACAGAGGCAGTTAGACGTAATCCATATAGTATCGTTTTATTTGATGAGATAGAGAAAGCTCATCCTGAAGTTTTAAACCTTTTACTTCAAATACTAGATGATGGTAGAATAACTGACTCTAATGGTAGGACTGTTGACTTTAAAAATACTATTATTATTATGACATCTAACCTTGGTAGTGAATATATATTAGATGGAGATACTAGTAAAGTAATGGATGAAGTAAGAAGTCACTTTAGACCTGAATTTATTAACCGTGTAGATGAGATTATAGTCTTTAAACCTCTTACAAAAGATGTAATCTATCAAATTCTTGATAAGATTATATCTGATATAGAGAAACGTCTTTCTATGAATGATATTCATATTAAATTAACAGACAATGCTAAAGACTATTTAGTTGATGCTGGTTATGATGTTAATTATGGGGCTAGACCTTTGAAACGTGAAGTTAGTAAAACTGTTGAGAGTTTACTTGCTCATGAACTTGTTAAAGGTACTATTAAGTATGGAGAGACTGTTACTTTTGATGTTAAAGATAATCAGTTAGTAATAAAAAAATAGGTGCTTAGGCATCTATTTTTTTTGTTATTACTACTAACTGTTTTGTTTTATCTTTTTTACTACAAGTAGTTAGTATTAATCTTTGTTTGTCAGTTTTATTTATTTCTATAGTTCCATCTTTAGGTTGTTCTTCTATGTTAATTACTTTGTATACTAGATTCTTATTATTATAGGTTAAATTAACAGTATCATTTAATTCTAGTTTATCTAAATCATTGAAGAAAGCGATATATCCAGGACCAGAATGAGCTGCTAAGACTATTAGATTTATATCATCATTTAAAATAGTAACATTTTCTTCTACATTATTATGAGAACTATTAATATTATAGATATTTTTAGATAAGTTTAATTTATCTATTGTTAAAGTGCCAATTATTTCATCATTTACATCTTTATTTACTGTACTAATATAACTAGTATTAGTATTTCTTTCTAAGTTTGCAGTACTAATACTTTTAATATCTTTTTCACTATTATATATTAATAGACAACTACCTAAGTATACTGTTAGTAGTAAGATACTAACTAAACTTTTTCTTAACAATTAAGTATGTAGGTAATATTAAACTAAATAAGTGGTAGTTGTTATCTTCAGTACTTGTATTTGGTACTTCTATAGAAATTGTTTCTTTAGGTACTTCTTCTTTTTCTTTATAATCATTTATTGTGTAATAATAATCTTTATCTATATCATTAATAAATATTTCAAATGGTTCTATTTTAGTATAACCTTCGGTAGTGTTAGATTGTACTATTTTATAATGACCATAAGGAAGAGTAATCTTTGCAAGTCCATTTTGATCTGTAGTGATACTTTTAACTAGATTATTATCTTTGTCATAGATTTCAAAAGTAATGTTAGGTTCTGTTTGCATTAGTTTACCATTCCCATATAATTTTTTAATAGTTACTTCTTTTTCTATGACTTTATTTTCAATAGTTAAATCTATTTGGGGATTATCTCCTGTAAAGTTTATTTCATATACTTTATCATTAGGAAGATATCCTGTTCCTGTCTTAGTTTCTTTTAGATAATAAGTACCATAATCTAAATCAAAATCATTACTTGATAAAGATGCTTCCATATTTTCATCTAAAGATATGTCTGTAATTTTTTCCATGTTCTTATTATATAGAGTAAAAACTGTATCTTTTAGAGATGCTTCACCAATACTATCTGTTGTACCTGTATCTTTATCAATCTTTTTAATATTTAGTTTTAATTCATTAAAACAGAATTTTACATTAGTACTTTTATTAGTAGTGCTTCCCATTGTCGCTAGATGTTGACTGTTAGGATTGTAATAAAATAGAACAGGTTCTCCTTGTTTATAGTTTCTTGATAACTCTACATTATAACATCCAGGAGTATCTTTAACTATATTTAGTTTATTACCATCAATTGTTATATCATTTGGTCTTATAACAAAAGCATATAAGACATTGTTAGTATCTTCTATAGTTATAGGCTTATTAACTATTCCATAAAATGTCCCATTATGAAAACTAGGTACTTTGTAACTATTCGTTATTAAGTCATTTATTTTTGCTATTTCATCATCATAATCATTTATTCTATTACCATTTAGAGTGTCAGTAAAATAAAATTCACAGTCTGGTTCTACTGCTTGCCAAATCATAAGTTGCGTAACAGCATACCATTTCATATCATAGCCATGAGCACCATAACCATAACCTAGTCCAATAATGTCTCTTATTCTTTCTAGAGTTTCACTACTAATATCAGGGAGACTATCTACTGTTTCATAAGTGTTGTTACTTGGATTAAACACTTTAAATGGTTGAAGACAGTAAGCTAGTTTACCATCACTTGTTCTTCTATAAGTCCTAGCCTTTTGATAATATTTAGTACCTGTACTTTTATCATACCTAACCATATAAATATTATCAATATATTCAGCTTCATAGAATGAATCAGTACTTGCATTTACAATAGGTGTAGAACTTATTAAATAAATAAAACTTAGAGTTAAGAATAATAATATTTTTTTCATAAATTTCCTCCTTTTTTTCTTAACGAGGCTTACTCTAGCATGGACTAAAAAAAGATGCAAATAGTGAATTTTGAAAATTTGGGGTACTTTTTGGGGTAGATTTTGAAAATTTCCCTAGTGAATTTTCAAAATTCGGGGAAAATTTCTCCCAGATTTACAAAATTCATATAAATTTTATTTTTTTTCATTTATAATATAATTGGAGGTTAAGATATGGGTAAATTAATTGTAATTGAAGGTGTTAGTGATGGAGTGGGTAAGACTACTCAAGTTAAAGAATTATATAATAATTTAGTTAATTCAGGTAAGGAGGTAGTTTATCATCATTTTCCTAGTTATGGTAGTGTTGGGGCAAGTTTAGTAGAAGAATACTTAAAGGGTAACTTAGGGAAAAGAGATGATATTGGTCCTTATGCGATTAGTAGTTTTTATGCAGTAGATAGGTTTTATGCTTATCATAATGAATTAAAAGAAGCTTTAAATAGTGGTAAGATAGTATTATTAGATAGATATACAACTTCTAATTTAATCTATCAAGGGTCATTATTTGAGCGAGAAAAAAGAGATGAGTTCTTAGATTATATAACAGACTATGAATATAATAGACTTGGTCTTAAGAAACCTGACTTAGTTATCTTTTTAAAACTAGATAAAGACTTTGCTAGTACTCTTAGAAAAAATAGAGATACTGAAGGAGTAGAAGGAGATATTAATGAGAAAGATAATGCCTTTTTAGATAAAGTTTATGATAATAGTTTATATGTTGCTGATAAGTATAATTTTAAAATAGTAGAGTGTAGTAAAGATGGTAAGTTGCGTAGTATTGATGATATAAGTAGAGAGATTTATTCTATAGTTGAAGGTATTATTAAATAGTCTTATTTTAGACTAGTTTTTTCTTTAGTTTTAGCATATAATAAGAGTAGTTTTGGAGGTGGTATAATGACTGATTTAGAGATTGCTCATAATACAAAATTAGAAGATATTAAGACAATTGCTAGTAAGCTTAATCTTTCTTTAGATGATATAGAGATGTATGGTAAGAGTAAAGCTAAGATAGTTAAAGATATGGGAGAAAAAAATGGTAAAGTTATCTTGGTAACGGCAATTAATCCTACTCCTTATGGAGAAGGTAAGACTACTGTTAGTATTGGTCTTGCAGATGCTTTTAATAAGCTTAATAAAAGTGTTTGTCTTGCTTTAAGAGAACCTTCGCTTGGTCCTGTTTTTGGTATTAAAGGGGGTGCGACTGGTGGAGGTTATAGTCAAGTTGTACCAATGGAAGATATTAATTTACATTTTACGGGAGACTTTCATGCGATAACTTCTGCTAATAATTTGATTAGTGCAGCGATTTATAATCATATTGAAAAAGGTAATGATTTAGATATTAAAACTGTAACTTTTAATCGTTGTCTAGATGTTAATGATAGGAGTCTAAGAGATGTTAAATTAGAGTGTAAGAACGGTGAATATTTAGAACATTTTAATATAACGGCAGCGAGTGAAGTTATGGCTTTATTTTGTCTTGCTACTGATATAGATGATTTAAAAAATAGATTATCTAGGATAATAGTAGGTTTTAATAGTAAAGATGAGGCTATTTATGTTCATGATTTAAAACTTGAAGGAGCTTTGACTGTTCTTTTGAAAGATGCTTTTAAACCTAATTTAGTACAGACTTTAGAAGGGACACCGGCTATTATTCATGGAGGACCTTTTGCAAACATTGCTCATGGTTGTAGTAGTATTACTTCTATAAAACTTACTAGGAGTCTATCTGATTATGTTATTACAGAAGCTGGTTTTGGTAGTGATTTAGGAGCTGAGAAGTTTCTTGATATAGTATGTCCTACCGCTGGTATTACTCCTTCTACTATTGTTTTAGTGGTTACAGTTCGCGCCTTAAAATATAATGGTGATGGAACGCTTGCGTCTGGTATATGTAATATAGATGCTCACCTTAATCATTTAAAGAATTATAATGTACCTATAGTTGTTTGTATTAATAAATTTAATGATGATAGTCTAGATGATATTAACTATATAAAAGATTATGTTAAAAGTCGTGGTTATGTTTGTGAAGTAAGTGATGCTTATAGTAAGGGAGGAGAAGGGGCCATAGACCTTGCTAAAGCAGTTATTAAGTCATGTGAAGAGGTAAATCACTTTAAGCCTTTAGTTGATAAAAGTGATAGTATAAAGAATAAAATAAATAAACTTAATAAGCTTGTTTATAACTCTGAAATGACAGAATATAGTGAGGTAGCAGAAGAAAAGTTAAAACTTATAGATAAATTAGGCTTATCTCATCTTCCAATTTGTGTTGCAAAGACCCAATATTCGATAAGTGATGACCCTAAATTATTAGGTTATCCTAAAGACAATGTACTTCATGTAAGAGATTTAATTATAAATAGAGGAGCAGGTTTTATTACAGTACTTTCTGGTAAAATTTATACAATGCCAGGATTACCTAAGAAGCCTAATTATGAAAATATTGATTTAGTTGATGGAGAGATAAAGGGGTTATTTTAGAAAGGCAGTGATATTTATGTTAAAGATATATAATACTGATGTTACTAGTGGAGAGTTTAGTAGAATAGATAAATATGAAGTAGGAAGCTGGGTTAATTTAGTTAATCCTACAGAGGTAGAGATAGATGAAGTAGTTAATGCTCTTGGTATTAAGAAAAACTTTATTATGAGTATAATAGATGATGATGAGAAACCTCGTATTGATGAGGAAGATGGAGTTAAGATGCTTCTTTTAGATGTTCCTGTTTATGAGACTAAGAATAATGTTAAGACTATTACAACTTTACCTATAGGTATTTTAGTTGTTAGAAATGATTATATTGTGACAGTTTGTTTACAGAAGTATAGTATTATTGATGAGTTTACTAAGGGAAAGATTAAAGAGTTTTATACTTATAAGAAAAGTAGATTTATTATTCAGATGATTTATAAACTTGCACTACTTTATTTAAAAATGTTAAGAGAAATAGATAAGAAAATAGAAGTAGCAGAGTCTAAAATACTTAATGCTACTAAAAATGAAGAACTTTTAAATTTACTTTCTCTTGAGAATAGTTTAACTTATATAATTACGGCTTTAAAGAGTAATGGAGTTGTTCTTGATAAGATATTAAAAGGCAATGTAATTGAGCTTTACGAAGAGGATGAAGACTTATTAGAAGATGCAATTATTGAAAATAATCAAGCGATAGAAATGGCTGATTTATATAGAGGAATTTTATCTAGTACTACAGATACAGTTGCTACTATTATATCTAATAATCTTAATACTATTATGAAGTTCTTAGCAGGTATTACGATTGTATTTTCTATACCTACAATGGTAGCATCTTTTATGGGAATGAATGTTACATTTGGTAAGTTTGCTGATAATCCTTATGCTTTTGTTTTGTTACTTTTATTATCACTTCTCTTATCTTTGATAGTAGCTCTTATCTTAAAAAAGAAAAATATGTTATAAAAAAACTTCCCTTGGTGGAAGTTTTAATTAGTTTGTTCAGGTGTTTCTTCTGGTGTTGGAGTTGGCGTTGGATTAGGATTAGGGTTAGGTGTTGGTGTAGGTTCTTCTCCTATATTAGTTGATAATGTAGGCTGGGTCTCTGTTACTACTATAGTACCGGTATAAATGCTATTATTATAAGTAATTGTGTACTGATAATTACCTGCAGTATTGACATTAACTTTACTAAGGTCAATTAACATAGTAGCTTTTATATCATCAGTAAGAGGTTCTATTACATAGTTACTAACATCAGTTGGTAGAGCAGTACCTACATTTATGTTTACAGTTTTTAAAGTTATGCTCTGTAAAGTATTATTTGTTACTTCTTTTTCTTTTACAATAATAATACCTTGATATGTCTTCTTTTTATAAGTAACTGTGTAATTATATGTTCCTGGTTCAGTAACGTTAACTTCACTTGTATCTAGTTTTAAGTTGGCTAGAACTTCGTCTGAGACAGCACTATCTAAGTAGTCAATTATTTTGACACTTAGAGGAGTGTTAACTTCAATTGTTAAATTTTTTAATTTTATGTCAATATCATTTTCTTTACTTACTTGTTTTTGTTCAACTACTACTAATACTTTTTCTTCTACATTATTTGCCTGTAAAGAACTATACATTACTCCTGAGGCAATACAAAGAATTCCAAGTAAGGAAAGAGCAGTTACTGTTATAATTCTAACATGTTTATCCATACATATCATCCTTTACTCTTATAAACATTATAATCTAAGTAGTGTCTATTTACAAGTAAAAAAGTGATTACTTTACATATAATCACTTTTGATGGCTACTTTTGTAGCCTTGATACCAATTGTTAAGCGAGTCTCCTATATTATTTCCTATATTACTGATGCTATCTATTAAATCACCTATATTATCATAATTTTCTGTTCCAATAAGGCTTTCAATAGCAGATAATAGCTTATAATAAGCTTCTATAATACTTCCCTTTATATTTTCCATATCTTCTTTCCAATTAGGATTTATGCTTTCTATTTTATTTTTAGTATTAATAAGCTCATCGATGCATTTTGTCTGTGCTTCAGGATTTAAATCAGCAAATTTAGTATCTTTATACTCTTTATCATAAAATATAAAGTCTATGGCATCTATAAAATAATCTCCCCAAACTTCATTTGCTTTTTCAAAGTTTTCTGTATAGATTAAATTATCAATTTCCTCGTTTTTATTTTCAAAATATTTAACCATTTCATTATCTTCAGTTGCTTCTTTAGTATTAGTATCTTCGCTGTTGTTTTCTGTTTCTTGTACAGCATTATCATTTGTTGTATTTTCTTGCTCGCTGTTTTTTTCTACTTCTGTTGTAACTTCATTTTCTGGTTCAGCATTATTTTCTTTACTAGAACAGCCTGTTGTTACTAGGGCAAAAGAAAGTGCCCCCATTGCTATTAATTTTTTTAAATATTTTTTAATATCTACATTCATCTATTGCCTCCATACTACTTATAAAGAGTTTTTACATTACATTTCCCTTTTAAGAAAGGATTATATAATTTTCTATTAAATTT
>DVHC01000030.1 GCA_018712385.1 Candidatus Onthousia excrementipullorum
AAATTTAATTTTAGAAAACCAAAAAAACTAGATTTCATTTTAAGAATTTTTATACTTAAAATTATCTAGTTTTTTCTATTTCCTTTAATTACAATAATTTTTTACTGAAATTTAGTTTTGAAATCAACTAAGAGAACTTTTTTGTTAGTTTACATGTTCTCTTTTTCTAAATTTAATAAATATTCTTTTTTCTCTATGTCAGAAACATAACTTCCTATTGTCTTATCATCTTTAACTACTCTATGACATGGTAGAAGAATAGGACAAGGATTTTCATTTAATATGGCAATAACAGGACTTGTCATTTCTTCATTTCCTAAAAATCTAGCGACATCTTTATAAGTTAATGTTTCTCCATATGGTATATGACTTACTACTTCTAAGACTCTTTTTTCAAGTCCTGATACTAAATAATTATAAAAGGAAAATGAAGTAAGTTCTCCTTTAAAATATAAATCTAATTCTTCTTTAACTTTAATACTTAATCTATTCTCTCTTTCTTCTTCTGTTTGTTCATCAATAAAAGTTAATGATAAGACATCATAATGACTAGTATTAATTCTAATTATTCCAATAGGGCTCTCATAAAAAGAAAGATAACTAACATGCATAATAACTACTCCTTAAAACAATTTTACAAATAGACTATAGAATATCAATGTGAGTGGTTTACCTACTAATATTATAATAAGAAATTTTCTAAAGGTCAAATTACTAATTCCTGCGATATAGCATAATAAATCATCTGGGGCTCCTGGTAAAAGAATTCCCCAAAAGAATATTGCTTCAAACTTTTTTGTTCTAATATATTTTAAGTATTTATTAATTGTCTCTTCTTTAAATAGTTTTTTTATAAGAGGAAGACCAAAGTTTCTACTTAGCATATAGGCAAATACACTACCTAGTGTTAGACCTAAGTAATTATAGATAAAGCCTTCTATTGGTCCAAAAGCAAGAGTTCCTGCAAGACAAGAAGCACCTCCTGGTATAACAGGGAATACTACTTGAACTATTTGAATAAGTAAAAAGATTATGGGACCGATAATACCATAAGATTTTATTTTATCTACTAAAAGTTCAGGACTCGTTAAAAGATTCATCTTAATAGCATAGATGATAAAAGCCACTAGAAGTATAGTTATGATAACTGTCATAATTGTCATTATTCTCTTTAATCTTTGTCCATCTTTATCCATCTTTATTCCTCCATTTATTATTGTAACCCAAACTATTATTAATTACTACTATTATTCTTTCTCATTTACATCTAAAGCGATTTCTGCAAGTTTTTTAGCAGTATCTAAAGTACTCGCTGTCATTAAAAATCTATTAGTATGACAAAATAATGAGCCTTTTATTCCTGTTACTTCTTCTAAATCACTATTAGAAAGGCCTCCCCAGCTCTTTGGAAAATAGACTCTACTAGTTTTATCAGTAGTACTAATAGGAACTGTTTTAATACCATAACCTCCTCTATTAGAAGGATAGATTACAAACTTTATTTTTTTAC
Source organism: Candidatus Onthousia excrementipullorum (assembly GCA_018712385.1). Classification (GTDB taxonomy): domain Bacteria; phylum Bacillota_I; class Bacilli_A; order RF39; family UBA660; genus Onthousia; species Onthousia excrementipullorum. The sequence continues at coordinate 1,511 of DVHC01000030.1, forward strand.
CAGCAAGAGATGTTAAAACTGTCTCTTCATAAGGTAAGTATTCATCTAAGATAAGAAGTGGTCCTTTAGTTTTATTAAGAAGTTTTTTTACTTTATCCCCAGCTTCTACTTTACCTACTACATTTTTTAACTCTTCAGTTAATATAGACTCTGCAAGATTAACGGCTTTAATAAACTGTTCATCTTCATTATCATTACTTAAGTAACTAGGATTATATATTTTAATAATATCACTTACTGTCTTTACTTTATAATTTGCTTTCACATCAGGGAAAATACCATTATCGATGGCATCTATTCCTTCAATAAAGTCTTTTACAAAATAATTATAGATAGCTTTCGTATTTTTTAGTTTCATTTTCTTTAAAAAGTCTATACCAAACTTTTCAAAAAGGAGTCCAAATGATGAGTATTTTATTCCGTTATCTCTAACTCTAGCATCACTTTGATGATGGTCAAACTTACCTTTGCCAATATCATAGACAAGGGTATTAGGTGAGATATCTATAGGTACTTCACTTACTCTTATGACTTTAAAACTACCAAAATAAAGAGAAAGAAAAGCAGTTGCAAAGACTTCATCAGCATGCATTGTTCCATTATGAGTAATACCATTCGCTTCCTTTATATCTTTAACTAATGTAATCATTTTTCAACCTCCTTTTCTATATTACCAGTATGTTCTATTTTTTCCCAAGTTAAATCTTTATTTTTCAAAGCCAAATACAAACACTTTACATAGCTTGCTAAAAATAAAGAGTTAAAAAACAAGGATTTTATCTTCATCTTTCTATTTAGTCTTAGATTATCTTTTTCTTTTATTAAAAGTATTCCTGTAAATAGTAATAGGACAATGTAAATTGCAAGTATTATTAAGAAAAATTGTAATAGTAAAGTATAAACTTCTATCTTTACAATAGAGTTTGATATTATTCTAAAGATTAGATTTGCAAGGTATAAAATAACACTAATAACAAACAAAACATAGGGTTTTACTCCTACTAAAGCAATATAGACAGAAGGATAGTTATTATCTTTTCTACTTGCTTTGTTCTTTAATAAAGGGTAATACTTTCTTCTGGAATCAAAATAACCTTTTACCCATCTTGTTCTTTGTTTAATCGTAGTAGCATAATCAGTTGGTTGTTCATCAAAGTACTTGGCTTTAGTATTGTAAAAAGAAGTTAAATCATTTAGAGTAGCATATAAAGTAAATTCATAATCTTCTGTTAGACTATTAAAGGGATATCCTCCTAGTTCTTCTAATATTTCTCCTTTAATATAAAATCCTGTACCACTAACAGTTAGAGTTAGATTATGTTTCATTTTATAATTATTAGAGAAGGTATTAATCATCGAAAAAGTTAGCGAAGAACATGCGGAAAAAATACTAGAATTACCATTTTTAGTATTACGATAACCTATACCTATATCATACCCTTTTTTATAAGTTTTAACCATTTCTTTAAAATAATTTCTATCTAAAACATTATCAGCATCGAAGATAAAATATGCATCATAGTGCTTTTTCTTTTTTAATATCTCTTTAATCGCATCGTCAAGGGCATAACCTTTTCTTCTTCTATTAGTTAAATTTTTACGATAGATAATATTAATATTTCTTTCTTTAGCGATAGAAACAGTCTTATCTTTCCTACTTTCAACGATAATATAAATATCTTTAGAATCTATCTTAAAGGTTTGCTTTTTTATACTGTCTAAGAGATTAGAGATTACTTTAGATTCATCTCTTGCCGGTATTAAGACAGCAAAAGAAGGTTCATAATAAGTTCTTTTTAGTTTTATTTTAGAGCCTTTTAAAGCGACTATATATTCTTTAATTAATAAAAACCAAGCAATAAATATTAGAATTAAACAAATTAATGTTATCATACTACTTATCCTTTCTAACTTTAAAGTCCATATTAGGAAAACTTTTAGATAGAACACTATCAGGATAGACTTTATCATATAATCTACCAACTGGGGTGATAGGCTCAATACTCTCTCTTCTCATAGCACTTCTAAATAAAGCAGTCCATGATATAAACATATCAATTATTAAGAATATTAGCAAGAAATAATAGATGATATTACCAATATTTACAGGTATTTTTTCAATTAATTTAGATATAAAAGGATAAATTATTTTGGCAAAGATAAGAGCGAAGGCTCCCCATACCAACATATAAGGAATTGTAGTTCTTCCTCCAATATTTAAAAAGTAACTAGAGTAATCCCAAGACCTCGTATGAGTAAATATTTCTTGTAATAAACTTATTAAGTATTCAAAACCTCCTCCTAATAGGCATCCATAGATATAGGTTTTAATATTAGAATAGTTTGGTTTAACTAATAAATAAACAAAAAGTACTGCCCCTGCTCCATAGATAGGACTAAAAGGACCATAAATTACTCCTCGTCTTAATTCCCAGACAATATCTCCTGTGGTAAGATAAACTTTAACTAAATTAAGAATTTGTTCATAGAAAGCTCCAAAGATAGAACCTATTACAAATATTAAAAATAATTTCTTACCACAAAATCCTTTTGCAAATACTTCTCTTTTACTACTCATACTACATACCCCTTCAATTTGGTGTTATAATACCATATTTTATGTAAATTAGCAAGGAAAAGCAACCAAATAATGGTTGCATATGTTAATTATCAATTGCTTACATAAATATTTCTTTTGACCTTGAGTTAAAATTATCATAATTTTCTACTCTTAAATAATAAACTGCTATCTTACTACATAGAAAATAAAAACCAAATTGACTAAGAGAATGAATTCTTTTTATTTTTCCCTTTTTATATAAATCAACAATTATATTTCTAACAAAACTACTACTTCTTGAAAAATCAATGTAATAATTATCCAAATAACAATTAGTTAAACACATTTTACCACTTATAATATTATTTTTTATATTTAGCATTGTCTCTTCTTTAAAATCATGATTAAAAGGTATAAATGGAGCAATCATGATATACTCATCTCTAGTCATATCACAAGTATTGGATAAAATCATTCCTTTAGTAATAAAAGTAACTTCTTCACCATCTTGATTTGTATATGAAAATGGAATATTTTCTAAAATATCACCTTGAGATAATATATCTAAAGGTCTAGAAAACCAATTAGGTTTTGTAGTATCAAATTGTTTCATTAAGTCTTTTATCCCATTCTTAATATTTGTATCTATAGTTGGAAATATCTGATAAGTATAATCAATAAATTTTTCAAGCATAATAATCGTAAAAGTTTCCTTTTTTTTCTACAGAAAGTCTCTTTATTTCTTTTTCTGCTGCTATTTCATCATCTTTATCAAAACTTATTTCATTATCAAATAATTGTAATATTTCCTCTTTGGTAGTTTTATTTTTAACATAATAGAATACAAAATACTCATCTGGATTTAAATATGTGCCATTACAATTCGCATTACCTATTGTATTGATTGTTTCGACAATAGGATTTGGAGAATATATTTGTGGACTAGTTGTTTGATTTATCATAAACATTTATTACCACCCCCTAATTATATTATTTTATTATTATCTATTTGTTCTTTTAAATTTATATTCTTGTTATAAAATGTTTTAAACATTTCTTCTAAATTTGCTAATTCAGTATTATAATCATCAAAATTATTAAAATTACACTTATCATTAACTTCTATAGAAAATGCTAATAACATTTTTTCTATTCTTAATTTTTTTTCTGATATTAAAGGTATAATAATATTTTGGTTTAAAGCTCCTTGTTCTATTTTCTTAGTAAACGAAACCATCTTTGCATCATTCAAAGATATAATGTAATAATATTTATTATTTATTTTTTGCGAAAGTTTTACTCCAACTTCACAAATATCTTTACTATTTACATTAGTATTGAATATATTAGTTAATATTTTTTCTATAGGGTTTGCATCTTCTTTTTCACAATTAAGGTTAATAGCAGAATATAATATTTTTAAATTGCATTTATTTTTCAAAACATTGAAAACCATGAATGCTCTATTTTTTACATATTCATAACATTTATCAAAATCATCTATAAAATCATTATCAAAGCGAGTAACCAATTGAACATTTATTTTTGACATATTAAATTTTGTATGGCCACCTATAGTATCTGACGTAATTCTTGGAATTATAAAATCTACATTTGTAGGAACTCCTGTCAAATTAAATGGAGAAAAATCTTTATTAAGTTCTTCATCTAAGATTTTCTGGTACTTTTTAAAATCATCTATTTCATTAAACCAAAATGTTACTTGCATAAAATTATATTTCATTAATATTTGTATCTCCTTTCAATGCTATTGTATCAAATAAATATATATAAGTCTACAAATTATATTTAATATTTTCTATATAATTAATAACTTCATTTATTGTTTTATTAAAATCATCATAATTAGTATTAAACCACCTAAGATTAAACTGATGAATAAAGAAAGTATATTGTCTTTTAGCATAATGTCTTGAATTTTTCTTAATATCATCTTTTATTTCATCTAAAGTTTTTTCATGATTAAAGTATGGAATAAATTCTTTATAACCTATCGCAGTATTTAAAGCTTTAGAAGTATTAAACTCATCTTTTAAAGATTCTACTTCTTCTAATAGTCCATTATTAAACATGACATCTACTCTTTTATTAATCTTATCATATAGAGTATTTCTATCAGTAGTTAATCCTATAAAGATAGTATCTTTATATAAAAGGTTATTCCCATTATTAGTAATAGTCTCATTGTTTTCTAGTTTATTTAAGAGCCTTACTAATCTTTTTCTATTGTTTATATGAGGTAGTTCTTCTACATTATAAGATTTTATTTTATTAAGTATCTCTTCATTAGTTAAATCATTGTATTCTTTATAAGTTGTTCCTTCTGTAAAATTATAATCATAAAGTGTTGCTTTTAAATATAGACCTGTCCCTCCTACTAAGATAATATTTTTATTTTCTTTTAGAAGCTTATCTATTAAGTGTCTTGCATCTTTTTGATAATCATAAACAGAATAGTTTTTTTCAAGTGATACATTACTAAGTAAATGATGAGGTACTCCTTCCATTTCTTCTTTAGTTACTTTGGCAGTACCTATATCTAATTTAACATAGACTTGCATAGCATCAAAATTAATAACTTCAGCATTGTATTTTTTAGCTAAAGCTATACTTAAAGCAGTTTTACCAACAGCAGTTGGTCCTAATATGGCAATTATCATAAATCTCTCCTATAAATTAAAATTTTTATTTATCCACTCAAAAATTAAATTTGCAATTTCTTTTTCTTTATTTTTATAAGTATGACCTGTATTCTCAATTATTTTGTATTCAAAATTATTACAGTTTAATGCTTTATCTTTTAATAAATCTAAATGTTGATAATAATCTTCTTCATTAGAGCCAGAAAAAGTGAGAATTGGGACATCTATTGTTTCAAATTGTTTCCAATGTTCTTTATTAGAAATAACTGGTAAATTATCAAGATTAGAATTTTCATTATACCAATTATAATAAGTAAGAGAACTCATATACATATAATCTTCTATCATTTTATGAAGTAATTTTGTTGGTTCGTTATTATCTATATTTTTCTTTGCTTCCGCTAATAATTCTTTATAATCAGGCTCCAATAACAAATGGGAACCAATCATATCTGGAGCACTTGCAAGGATTATTCCTAAAATATTAGGATGTTTTTTATAATAATAGTAGATAACTTTATTACATCCATAACTATGCCCTAACAAAATGATTTTTTTATATCCTTTATCTTTTGCAGTTTGTATCGCTAAATCTATATCATAAATACAGTCTTCAAACGTTTCATACATGCACCCGCATCTTTTAAATGAACCATCTTTCATGACTATATCATTTTCTATAGAATGACCTCTGTTATGCTCATAAATAAAACCAATATTTTTTTCTGATAATACTTTTCCCCATACGGTAGCAAAGTAGTTGTCTACAATTGTTCCACACATACCATGTATACAAATAACGCATATATCTTTTTCTTTACTTTCAAAATGTACCATAGGTAACATTAATCCATCTACAGTATAAGCATTATTAATAAATTCAATATTCATATCAACTTCTCCTACAATAAGCTTTATTTTATTTATTAGTTTATATCAATAATTTTATTACGGATTTACTTGCAAATGCAAACTTTTTCGTAATAGAACTACATATCTATATTATCTTTATTAAGGCAAAATACAGCATACAAAGGAACAGACTTTATATTATTTTTAAAGCCAAAGTTTTTGGAAGATATTCTAATAGCATACTTAGGATTATATAATTTAATATAATTATTTAAACTTCTAGATTTAACGTGATTACTAGATTTTACTTCTAAAGGGATAATACTTCCTTTTTCTCCTTGTAAGATAAAATCAACTTCACTTTCATAATCGCCTTTCCAATAATTTAAATTAAGATTATTAATTATTAAAGAAGTAGCAACATAATTTTCAGTTAACATTCCTATCATAACTTCATTAACTGCTTCTCTATTTTTTATTAAATAAATAGGATATTCACTTAAGTTTGTTAAAAGTCCTACATCATTCATATATAATTTAAAAGAATCTAACTCTTCATACATTTTAAGAGGAACACCTATTTTTGTCTTAACACATTTATTTACAATACCTGCATTAACTAACCAATTAATAGCATCTCCAAAAATAGAACTAGAACCACCACTTTTAATTAGTTTATATTGAAACTTTTTGTTATCTTTAGCAAGTTGTACTGGAATAGAGTCAAACGTTGCTAAAATTTTATTCGCTTCATTTCCATCTTCACAATATTTTGTAATATCATTTTTATAAGACTCTATTATACTTTTTTGATAATCAATAGCATTAATAAAAGAATTACTATTAATATACTCTTTAACTACTTCTGGCATACCACCAACTACTAAGTAATCATAATATAAATCAAGGGCTTTCTTATGTTGTACTTCTGGCATTTCTTTATTACTATCAAAATGCTCTTTTATAGAATCTAGTAATAAAGAGTTACCTGTATTAATTAAAAACTCATCAAAAGACATAGGATATATTGTTAGAAAATCTACTTTACCCACTGGAAAAGAAAAGTCTTTTTTATTTATATGAACACCAAGTAGGGAACCTGCTCCTATTACATAATATTCACTTGCTTCCTCGCAGAAATATTTTAAGGAAGTTAAGGCTCTTGTATTCTTTTGTATCTCATCAAAGAATATCAAAGTATTATCTTTATCTATTTTTTTATTAAAGACAATCTCTAAATTTTTAATAATATAATCTGGTTCAATATTTTCATCAATAATATTACTAACAATATTATTAGTCTCAAAATTAACATAGATAATATCTTTAAAATATCTATTACCAAACTCTTTTACTAAATATGTCTTACCTACTTGTCTTGCTCCATATAGAAGTAAAGGTTTTCTATTCTTTTTATTTTTCCAATTAATAAGACTTTGCATAGCATTTCTTTCCATATTATCACCTTCTTTAGCAAAATTATATAACATAACTCCAAAAAAATCAATTATTTTAGTATTTTTTTGGAGTTATAGTTAATTCATCGCTCTTTTAAAGAGTCTTTCTAAGTCATAATTACTATATGTAATAATAGTTGGTCTACCATGAGGACAAGTAAAAGGATTGTCAGTTCGTCTTAAGTTATCTAAAAGGATTTTAGCAGTATCTAAGTCTAAATAATCATTGGCTTTTATACTCATTTTACAAGCCATAGTAGATGCTGTCTTATAGATGAATTTTTCTTTATCAAATTCACCTTTTTCTAGGGTGATAGCAATTATCTTTTCAATAGCTTCCCTCTCATAACCTTCAAAAAACCAAGTAGGATGACTTCTAACAATAAAAGTATTATCACCAAACTCTTCTAAAGTAATACCAATACTCTTTAGAATATCCATATGTTCTTTAATTCTAATAAACTCATCTTTAGGATATTCTAATCTAATAGGTACTAGTAAATCTATTACTTTATAATCATCTTTTAATAAGGCATTTAAGACTTTTTCATAATTAATACGCTCAGCCGCTGCATGTTGGTCTATTATATACATACCACTTGAGTTTTCTGCGATTATATAAGTCTTATGAACAATACCTACAGGTATCATTTCTTTGATACGATAGTCATCTTTTTTCTCTTTTGCATCTTCAACTACTTCTTCAGTCTTAGTACCCGTTATCTTATTATCATTATCAAAGTCAAAAGATAATTCTTCTAGATTAGGAGATGTTTCTTTAACAGGTTCTTCTTCATCATCTAATTCATAGTTTATAGTATTAACAGGAAGAGAGTCTTCTACTTCATAAATAGTATTTAAATTCCTAATATTAGCATGGGGTACTAGTAATACTTCTTTTAGTTTAGAACTAATTACTTTTGTTATTAACTCTTTTAAACTATCTAATTTAGAGAACTTTATATCCATCTTTTGCGGATGTATATTAATATCTATTAGAATTGGGTCGACATCTATATTTAAAACTATCATAGGAAACTTATCTTTAGGTATATAAGTATGATAACAGTCTATTAGACATCTATTTAAATCTAAATTCTTTATAACTCTACCATTTACTAAAGTAGCAATAACATTACGGCTTGTCTTGGCTATTTCTGGATAACCAATATAACCAGATATTACATAATCATCGTTTTCACCACTTATCTCTATCATTTTTTTAGCAACATCTATGCCATAGACAGCATAAATTACTTTTAATAAATTACCATCACCACTTGTATTTAATAACTCTTTTTCATTATTAGTTAAAACAAATCTAATAGATGGATATGATAGAGCCATTTTATTAACATATTCAATTATTAAAGCAAGTTCTGTATAAAGATTCTTTAAATACTTTAATCTTACTGGAGTATTATAGAATAAATCTCTTACTTCAATAGTTGTACCCACACTTAAATCACTATTTTCTACACTCTCTATTATCCCGCCATTTAAAGAGATACTTGTTCCTACTCCATCTTTACTAGTCTGTAAATAAACATGAGAAACTGAAGCGATAGATGGTAGGGCTTCTCCTCTAAAACCTAATGTTTCGATATTAAATAAATCATCTAAGTTTTTTAATTTACTAGTAGCATGACGTGAGAAAGCAAGCATCGCATCTTCTTTATTCATACCAATACCATTATCACTTACTACTATTTTCTTAGTACCAGAATCTATTAAATTAATCTTAATTTCCGTAGACTCTGCATCTATAGAGTTTTCTACTAATTCTTTAACAACGTTTAAACATCTTTCTACTACTTCTCCCGCTGCTATCTTATTAGCAAGTATTTCATCCATTACTTTAATAGTTGCCATTACTCTACCTCACAGTCTGAATCAGCTTTTAATCTTTTAATACCTGAAATAGAATTAGAACAAGCAGGACTCTTATAACCAGCACAAACTAAGCAGGCTTCATAATCTATATCCATGTTATATCCAGTATTATTATTTCTTTTAACAATAGCATAACTTTCTAAATTACAAGTTTTAGTAGATTCATGAGGGTCTTGTAGACTTTCAACATAACCTTCACACACTAATTTTTCTACATCGACTACTAAAGATTCTCCCTCATTAGGAATAGAACCAGTATGGTCAATTAAATAGTTAGTAACTCCATCCTTAATATTTTGTTCAAAATCACTATAAGTAGCATTTCTAGCTTGATTTAAATATTTTGATATCGATGTATAGGCGAGACCAATCACTATGCCTAATATAATTATGACAGCAAGTAATTCTAGCATTGTAAATCCTTTTTTATTCATTTTCATTTTTATCCTCCTCATGCAAGACATTATAGAGATTTAAGGCTACAGTATCTCCTACTATTTCACTTAAATCCTCTATACTTGCTTCTTTCATTTTTTTCATAGAACCAAATTTCTTTAATAATTCTTTACGTCTTACTTCCCCTATTCCTGGTACTAAATCAAGGTAACTTGATAGTAGTCCTTTACTTTTAATATTACGATGATAACTAATGGCAAAGCGATGAACTTCTTCTTGAATTTTAGATAAGTAAAGGAATAGATTACTATCACTTTTAATATCTAAAACTTTATAATTACTATCTATAACTGTATTAGTACGATGATGACTATCTTTCTTAAGACCTATTATTGGTATTGATAGGTTCAAACTAGAAAGTATCTCTTTACAGACATTTACTTGAGTTTCTCCTCCATCCATAACGATTAAATCAGGTAGAGCTTCTCCATCCATAATCGCTTTATAATATCTTCGATATAATACTTCTCTCATCGCTCCTAAATCATCTTTAACATCAGTACTTATTTTATATTTACGATAATCATTCTTTAAAGGCTCAAAGTCACGAAAGACAACCATAGCCCCTACATAGTATGTTCCAAATAAATGAGAGTTATCAAAGCTTTCCATACGAGATACACTATCTACATTAAGAAGAGTTTTTAACTCATTTAAAGCTTCCATCTTTTTATTATCATCTTTCTTAAGTGTTTCTAACTCTTCATTTAAGACTACTTTAGAGTTTTCTTCGGCAAGGTCAACTAGTTTCTTTAACTCCCCTCTTTTAGGAACATGGACCTTTACTTTTAAATACTCACTAAGTAGTTCAGCATTTAAAGTATCAGGTATTAATATCTCATGGGCAAGAATATTTTTATCATAGAATTTAATAATGTACTCTTCCATATCATCAACGACATTATCTAGTGTCTGTAATGTTTCATGGTGTCTACCAAAGAGTATTCCTTCTCTTATAAAGAAAACTGTTATTGATAAGTAGTTATCTACTACTGTATAATTAAAGATATCAAAGTTATAATTTTTCTTTAAGTCTATCTTTTGCTTAGTAAGAGTTATATCTATATCAGTTAACATCTCTCTTAATTCTAAAGCTTTCTCATAATTTAAAGCATTACTTGCTTTTTCCATTTCTTTTGTAATTTTCTCTTTAATAAAACTACTATTACCTTTAAGAAAGCTTGTTATCTCATCAGTCATAGATTTAATAGTATCTTTATCTATTTCTTTAATACAGTAACCTAAGCATTCATTTATATGGTAATATAAACACTCTTTCTTAGGTAATTTCTCGCACTTTCTTAAGGGATATAAACGATTAATCATATTAACTGTCTTTCTCGCTGAGCCTACATTAGGATACGGTCCAAATAGTTTATGGTCTTTTTTCTTTCTTTTAACATTTCTAACTACTCTAAGTCGAGGATATTTTTCATTAGTAAGCTCTATATAAGGATAACTCTTATCATCTTTAAGTAAGATATTATATTTAGGGTCATATTTTTTAATTAGGTTAATCTCTAATATTAAACTCTCTAACTCACTATCAGTTACAATATATTCAAAATCATCTATATCTTGAACTAACATTGCAGTCTTACCAGTTACATTACCTCTAAAGTAACTACTAACACGTTTCTTCAAATTCTTAGCTTTACCTACATAGATAATATAACCATTCTTATCTTTCATCTGATAACTTCCAGGCAGTTCTGGAACAAGTTTTAATTTTTCTTTAAAGTCTTTCATCTAAACCACACCCAACTAAAAAATAAGTTATTTTACATAACTTATTTTAGACTACATTTATTATTTTTACAAGTTAAATCCAATAATTATGAAATATTAAAGCACCATTTAAAGGATTCTTAAAGTAATCTTTTTTAAACCAATTTAATAGACAAACTTGTGAATCATCAATTCCACTAAATGCACAAAATATTTTAAATCCTTTAATTCTAAAACTATAATCCTTCCAATACTTACAATCTCTACTAAGTAAATAAGCAAGATTTTCAGGATCATAATAATTATGTTTCTCTCGTATTATTTTATCAGGTTCTTCCATATTAACAATGTTTTCATCATTTTCGTCAAAATAAACTTTCCATTTTTCTTTAGGATAATTATAATCCAAACAATCTTTTAAGTAAGCTGTTATTACAGTTAAAGGTGTTTTTTTGTATATTTCTATTATTAAATTCTGAATGTTTTTATTAAACACGTCTTTCTTAATTGATAAGATTATTTCCTTACTGCTTTTCTTAATATTATAAAGATTTAAATCAACAACTTTGCCTAAAGAATCTATAATATTTTTAATATCTCCATCACTAAAATAACCATCTTCAAAAAGGCCTAAAGGCCTTGTAACTCTAAGAGAAATAGCTACACTACAATCCATTACACCAGTCATAATCCACCTACATAAGTCTTGCAATTTGAGTTTCACTTAAACCAGTAGCTTGCATTATACTTTCTTTAGGTATACCTATATTAAGAAGATTCTTAGCAATAGATTTTTCTCTTTCTTTAGCACCTTGTTTAATGCCCTTTTTAATGCCTTTTTTCTCTCCTAACATTTCTCCTTCTGCTTTAAGACTATTCATCATCTTTTCCGTTTCTTCCGCTTCATCATAAAACCCTACTGTATTAATATCTAAACTTAATTCTTTCAATTTATTAGCAACTTCCATTAATTCAACATCTCCTTTACATCAACATTGTTACTTGCTTTTTAGATAGTCCTGTATACTCACATACTTTTGGAATAGGCAATCCATCTTTAAGAAGATTCTTAGCAATAGATTTTTCTCTTTCTTTAGCACCCTGCTTAATTCCCTTTTTAATACCTTCTTTTTCTCCTTCTGCTTTAAGACTTCTCATCATCTTTTCATTTTCTTCCGCTTCATCATAAAACCCTACTGTATTAATATCTAAACTTAATTCTTTCAATTTATTAGCAACTTCCATTAATTCAACATCTCCTTCCGCTAATCTATCTATTTCTTCTATTTTTCTTAATCTTAGTATTAACATTTCTTTTTCTAACTTTGTAAGTACTAATCCTTTCTTATATTTAGCATAAACTTGTAGAAAACTTATATGATTTTTTTCCCATTTAACATTTTCTACTCCCCCATTTTCATCTCTTGATTTAAATACTTCTATTACATTGTTCTTATTAAGATGATTAAAATTATTTAAATTAATCTGTATGGCCTTTGGCATATTATTATAAGTATAGTTTTTATTAGATATATCTACTTTAATTTTATCTAAATAATTATCATTTCTTATTATTAATGCTAAACTATATTTATTATTTAATTCATAGTTTATTACATATCCTTCAACACCAAATAATATATCTGACCTTTTACCACGTTCTAGGGCATTACTTATAACAAATTCAGTATTCTTTTCATAATAAGTATTAAGTATTAATTCTTTTGGTATACCAGTTATCCTATGAGTCATATCTGCTCTGAAAAGAACACAATCAGACATTACGGATTTAAAGATATAATCATTACTAGCAGGGAATACTTCTCCTTTTTCTTGTAGTTCTTTTATTCTTTCTTCAGGAGTCATCTTTTTTTTAGGGCTCATTAACTTCACCTCTTTCTGCAATACTTATAGCATAGTCTATAAATGATTGCAAAAAGGTAATTTTGTAAATTCAAAGAAAATATTCTTCCAATATTTAATTTTCTCTAGAGGAATTTTAAATATTCATATCAAAAATTACTTGAATTTACAAAATTCATACTTTTTTATTTTTTTTCATATTTCTCCTTTCTCCATCTTTTTTTACAAGTCGCTCTTCTATCTATAAAGTATCATAGCAGTTATAATTAGTCAACGCTTTTTTGATACAAAATTAAAATAGCAGATAGAAGTTCTACCCGCTTTTTAAACTCTAAATATCTATTATTAATATATTTACTAATTTTAATAATTATCAAATTATCTATAATTAAATAGTTAATATTATATTTGTCTAAATTATTAAAACTATTATTTAATAGATTAAATATCTTATTATCAATATCAAAAGTAATATATTTATCTTTCTTTAAAATAATAATTACATAATTAGGATATAATCTTTTCAAAAATAAATACCTTGTCTTAATAATAATCACTTCCTATACACTTATAGGAATGTGACTTATCACATTCCATATGTATATTTAATTCTGCTTAAAAGCAAGGTTAATCTATGTCGATTCATCTTCTATTTAAAGTCTTAACCTTAAATACCTAAAATTAATCGGCTGGGCGGACCCCATTATTAGTATTGTTCGCATTATTGTTGTTAAGATATCCCGAACTATTCAGATTAAACACATTGTTAGAATTAGAGGCGTGGGGAGTATTAACCATATAAAGATTAACCTAATTAGTAAAGAAATACTTATCTACTAATCTTTTAATTTTAAGAGTTTTAAAACTATAATAATAGTTATTAATACTAGAAAAAGTACTATTAAAAGTTATTTTATCATTATCATATAAATACCTAACTTCTTTAATTCTTTTCTTAACTCTTTTTAAAGTACTATTACTAATATTAATAATAGTTTTATTATTAATAACTCTAAATCTATAGCCTAAAAAGATAAATCCTTCTTTACTATTTGTAATATTAGTTTTATTTTTATTTACTTTAAGTTTATAAACATCATTTAATTCTTGTTCTATCTTTTCTTTTACTTCTTTAAGGTATTTTTTATCTTGATGAATTAATATAAAATCATCCATATATTTTACGAAATACTTAATTTTATAGTCATGTATTATCTTATGGTCTAATCTATTTAAGTAATAGATAGATAAAAACTGACTAGTCATATTACCTATAGGTACGCCTTTATCATAAAGGTAATATGGTAAAGATAAATTATTTTTAGAATTTATCTTACTAATAGATTTATTAATATAATCTTTATTAGTACTATCTATAATATTACATATATATTTATATTCAAAAGTGTCACCTAAATCTTCTTTTAACATATTTTTTAAAACATTATGATCTATTGAATAAAAGTATTTAGATATATCTAGCTTTAAGATATAAAACTTATCATACTTTTTCATCTTCTCTATATATTTTTTAACTAAATTAAGAGCATAATCTCTTCCTTTACCCTTTCTAGTAGCAGTATTTCTATCATCTAATTTACATTCTAATTTAGGCATTAAATAATATCTTGTAACATAATGATTAATAAGTTTATCTTTAATATTTAAAGACATAATAATTCTTTCTTTAGGATATTTAATTAAGAAGATATTATAAAATCCTCCATTATAGTTTAAATCAACTAAATCATTACATACTTTCTTTATATTCATCATTTTATATTTTTCAAATTTATATATCTTATATTTATTTTTAGTGTTTTTACATATCTCTTTTTCATAAATTCTTAAAACATCATCAAACTTTACTTCTATCATACTTAATCCAACCATATAACATCTTCATAATAGTAGTAAGTTCAAATATAACTTTATCAAATACTTTTTTACTAATATATTTATTTCTATAACTTTTTTCAAAGTAAAAATCTAACATAGATAATTTAGATGATATCTTATCTAAATAATTATTTCTATCTATACTACTATTCGCTTCATAAATAAGTTCTAATACTTTAAGAGAATCTCTCATAATAGCATCTTTCAAAATATATTCTCTTTTAGGATAATTAATTAAGATATCATCTAAATAAAAGATAAAGTTTTTCATCTTTATTACTAACTTAAATCTTTCATTCATTAACATAATCCTCTATCATTTTATAAAGTTTCTCTATTTTAGTAAAAGGCATTTCTCTTATTTTATCTTCTAAAGATTTCTTTTTAGTATCTAGATTATATTTATCTATACCTAGTTTTAAATAGTGATTATAGTTATTAAGTTTCTTAAAGTCTTTAGTATTATCATCTGTTTTTTCATCTATAATTTTATAACTAATCTTTTTAGATTCTAAATTATTAATTACTTTAGATAAACTACTATGAGGAAAACCACATCTTTTATTAGTTATTTTATAGTTAAATAAATAATAAAGTATATAACTATCATCATCAAAGCATTGATAAAATCCACCCATTTTTCTTAAAGTTATAAAGTTATTACTACTATTTTTCATTGTTACTTCTCTCCTATAACTAGATTATATAATATTATTAAATAATTATAGTAGTAATTCTTTATCATGTTGTTATAATACATTCTCACATTTTAAAGATATACTTATTCTTATTGACTTTACTGTTAAAGGAATAGAAACAACAGATAACGAAAAAAGGCAAAAAAAGCA
Source organism: Candidatus Onthousia excrementipullorum (assembly GCA_018712385.1). GTDB lineage: Bacteria > Bacillota_I > Bacilli_A > RF39 > UBA660 > Onthousia > Onthousia excrementipullorum. The sequence continues at coordinate 17,730 of DVHC01000030.1, forward strand.
CGGCCAAAAGATTTCACCTTTTGGGGCCGTGTTTTACTACTTCTTTATTAACTTTGCAAAATATACGGATTACTACTACTTCCATCACCGTCAACAATCTTGATACTAGATTTTAGAAAGACGACTGGGCGGACACCATTTGTAATGCTCGTAATATTGCTGTGAACATACCCAGTGCTGCGCAGACTAAACACACGGTCAGAAGTAGAGGCGTGGGGAGTGATTGTCCATTGATGTGCTGAGTTAAATATCCAGTCATTATTGTAACAATCACTTACACTATCCCAACTATATAATTTTTTATTTAAACAAGTATTTCTATCAGTTGTAGTTCCTCCACTTGTCGCATATCCATAATCACTCGGATACATTAATCCTACTTTTCCAGTCCAACTTGTACTTCTGCCACTATATACTGTTGTTCCTCTTTCCCTTTCATAAAACATTGATGCAGTTACATCATTATTTGAACCACTTCCACCTAAATACCATACAGTATCACCTATCATACTTTTGGCATCACTAGTTAAACTATTGGTCCAATAATCCCCATTATTTAAATTAGTATTTAACGTTGCATTAGGCCAATCATTTATGTTATTAGAGTCCCAAGCAATATCTCCAATAGATTCATTTCTTATTAATTTAAGTCTTTGTTCAACATTACCTGTTCCATCATCTACACTAAATACTCCTATTATTCTCCATGTTTCATTATTAAAAGTTACATAGTTATTAGGATTTGCTCCTATATATCTATAATCTGTTAAAGCAGTTGTTTGTTCTGTGGCAGGATGAGAGAAAGTCCACATCTCTTTTTGTTGTTCACTTGTTGCACTATTGAAGTCTAAATCTTCTGGATTTGCTTTTGCAAGTATTGTATCAACTGCTGTTGGTACTGGTTGTGCTCTATCATAACTAGTAACAACTATCTTACTCTTATATTCTTTACCTTGAGCACTGTTATCTGCATCATTATCTAACCACATCCATAATGTATATGTAACAGTATCACTTGGTTCTAGTGTCTCTTCACTCTTTATATCAAAGGTTCCTGTCCCATAACTACTAACTTGTACTACTCCACTATCATATCCTGCATCATTAGTTAATCTCATCTTTAAATAATTATTTGTTAAAGTATTAGTAGCTTCTTCTTCTAATGATACATGATAATAAGCATTTATATTACCAGTATTAGTTATTGTAAAAGTATATGGTGTTAACTTTTGACCTTGTGCATCTGTCATAGGAGCGGCATTATCTAGGTTTATATAATTACCATCTTCAAAGTCTACTTTTAATATACCTGCTGTTAAAGTAATCTTCTTATCTCCTTGTATAGTCATAGTAAGTAGTGCATAGCTTGCTCCTATTAATGCTATTACACTTATTACTATTGTTACTATTACTAATACTATATACTTTTTTCTTGTCTTATCCATACTTACTCCCCATCCTCAGTTTCATAGTTTGCTTTATCACATACTAAATGTGCTTTATATAGAAAGTCTTTATTACTAGTTTTCTCTACTTCTACATAACTCTTAGTAGTATTACAATCATTATCATTAACATCTTTTATCATGTCAATATATTCTTCTAAAACTAGAGCACTGAGTAGTACTCTAGTCTTTTCTCCTACTTCTTTAGGTAGATAACTTCTATAATCTGCAAAGTAATCTTTACTAGCTAGTATCATCATCTTTTCACTAGTATTATAGTACTCTAAATTACTAGTTTTAATTAGTTTATTAGCACTTAATAATACTATAGTTACTAATATACCTAATATTATTATAGTTGCTAATAACTCTATTAAAGTAAATCCTTTACTCATTTCTTTCTTCTTTTTCTTCTGCCCTGTGCTGGTAGTACTTTTTTCTCATCAAAATTAATTAAAATAATAGATATAATTGCTTCTACTAATATAGTAACAAAATATGTTCTCCAGAAAGCATCTACCATAGTCATTCTACTTATAAATAACATACTAATTAAATTATCTATTAACATAGCAAATATATAAGTTGCAAGTATTGCAAGTTTATTACCTTCTGTATTCATATATAGGTAATAATAAATAGTTAAGTTAATCATTTGACTAGCAAGATATGCAAATATTTCTCCTGTTACAGGAATATAATCAATATCATGTTGTCCTAATAGACTTGCTACTATTATAAATAATAACATTAAGCAAGCAGAATAACTAATACCATTCATAGTCTCTTTATAACCATATTTTTTAGTTATAATATTGGCTACAAAATATCTAAATGGATATGCAAATATTGCAAAAGTTAGGCTTGCTTTACCTATATTAAAATCAAACTTACCTAATACCCAACCCAATATTGCTACTGCTGTTAATAATAATATATATACCCAGCTTGATACCTCTTCATGTCTTATTACTTCTTTTCTAGCACTCCCTTTTGTCATTTTAAACTCCTCCTATTCTTATACAATTACTATAGCACAAAAAAAAGAAAAGTAAAAGACCTTTTCTTTCTTATTTACAAGTATATCCTGAATCTTCAGCTTCTTTTTTAGTATCTTCATATGTGGCATTGGCATCAGTAATTCCATCAAGATTATATTCTTTCAAAGCATCTTCACTTGCTTTCTCTAAATCAATTTCTAATGAAACATTATAGATATGATTAGTACTATCATTATCAGTAGATAATTTAACTCCATCTTCATCAGATTCTTCGAATTGTGATTCCATCATAGATGCAAACATATCCCAATTATCAATGATAGTATCATCTGTCGCTTCATTATCAATACTCATTTTAAGGTAATTAATCTTATCATCTTTGAAAGTCATAGTTATTTCTTGACTCATTTTAAGACCACTATCTTCTTCACTATTTGTACAAGTTAGAGTCTTTTCACTATTACCGCATCCTGTTATTAGTAATACTGAAACTGCTAAAATACCAAATAATTTTACTCCTCTCACCATTTTCACCTCCATCTACTTATAGTATGAAATATATAATGAAAAAAGGCAAGAAATATTTTTAATAGTTATATTATTTTACATATTAAGGCTTTAAAGCAGTAATTGGAATAATGTAAATACCTGTTTCTTCATCCTTTACTATTGCATCCCATAATCCACATATAATGCATTTAAATTTAGGCTCTACTTTTACTTCATTAGAAAACTTTGTTAAACTTTCTTTAGCAGCTTCTATTTCGTTTGTACCTAACTTAATCTCAATCGCTCCATATTCACCAGTAGGAAGTTCAACAATTGCATCCACTTCTACACCATTATTATTATTTCTATAATGATAAAGTTTTCCATCTAAACTTTCTATATATACTCTTAAATCTCTTTCTACTAAAGCTTCAAACATTAAACCAAAAGTTCTTATATCATTTTCTAATATTTTAGGCGTAATAGAAAGAATCGCACAAGCAAGTGATGGATCTGTAAAATGTCTTTTTGATGACTTACCTACTCTTTCTTTAGATCTTAAATTAGTTGTATATGCTTCTTGGTTTTCAAGTAAATATAAATTTTCTAAAATATTTAAGTAATCTGCAATGGTATTCCTACTTACAGTATATTCTTCATCTGTTGCTACCTCTTCTATATCTCTTATCAAAGTATTATTACTTACTATAGTACTCTCATTTCTCGCAAGTGACTTTAAAAGCATTCTCATTTTATTTTTATCTCTTAAAACTCCATCTTTTGAAATATCAGATTCTAAAACTGCATTTATATAACTTTGTGGTAGTATATGCAAATCATTATCATCAGTAGATAAATTTTCAGGCCAGCCACCTCTAACTATCATTTTTGCAATTCCTTCATAAGTTGGTTTTATTTTGGCTGTTTTACATATTTTTTTACCTTCAAACATATCAGTTAAAGATATTTCCCCATTTGAATCTCCTGATTCATATAAACTCATAGAATACATTTTTAATCTATCTATTCTTCCGGCCCCAGAATGATGTATTTTACTTTTATCTCTAATTGTAGTTGACTCTGTCAATATATATTTTCCTTTTATTTTATCCATATCACATCTATGTCTAACTGCATCCCAAACTGCAGGTATTCTGCCCCATTCATCTATTAATTCTGGATACTCTTCACCAAGGATAAGGCCAACATCAATTTCTGCTTTCGCTCTTGTATTATAATTTTCTTCTGTCTCATCTAAATAAATAGCAGAATTACAATGATTAAGAGATGTCCAAGTCTTACCACACCATTTTGGCCCTTCAATACTTAAAGCTCCAAATATTTTTAGATACCTTTCAATTTTTTTGTCAATTAATCTTTCTTTATATCCTTCTTTTGTTAATGGCATATTATCTTCACCTCACTAATATGATAGCATAATTTATTAGACTGTGCAACTTTCTTTGATTCCGTTGTGCAGTTTTCTAGAATTTTATTGTGCAATTTTCTTGAACTAGACAGTGCAACTTTCACTATTAATATTATTAAACTAATAAAGAAAGTTATACTTTTATTTTTTTAGAATAAGTTTTATTAGGTGAAGTTTCATGAAGAAAGTATTAGTTATATTATTACTATTTTTAGTGCCCTTAAATGTTTTTTGTAAAGAAGATACTTTTGATACTGCTAGAAGTAGTATTATAGTCGACTTAAACAGTGGTCGTGTTTTATATGAAAATAATGCTGATGATGTAAGATTAATCGCATCAATTACTAAGATAATGACTTGTATTATCGCTATAGAAGAAGGAGATTTAGATAAAGAAATTAAAGCAGGAGAAGAAATACTTAAGATGTATGGGACTAGTATTTATTTAGAGTTAAATGAAAAGATGAAGTTAATTGATTTACTCTATGGCCTTATGCTTAGAAGTGGAAATGATGCATCAGTTGTAATTGCTAAAGCCGTAGCAGGAAGTGAAGAAGACTTTGTTAAAATGATGAATAAAAAAGCTAAAGAGATTGGTATGACTAATACTACTTTTAGTAATCCTCATGGTCTTGATGAAGAGACTAAGAACTACTCTACGGCAAGAGATATGGCAAAATTATCAAGATACGCTTATAAAAATAAGACTTATAGAAAAATAATTGGTACTGAAGAATACCGTGTAAAGACTCTTAATAAGAGTTATCTTTGGTATAATAGAATGAAACTATTAGGAGATTATAAATACTGTACAGGTGGTAAAAATGGTTATACTCCTAGTGCAGGTAAAACACTTGTCACTACTCATAAAAAGAATGATTTAAACATAACTATTGTTACTTTAGATGATAATGATGAGTATAATAATCATGAAAGATTGGCAGAATATGCTTTTGATAATTATAGTAACTATAATATTGTTGATAAAAATGATTTTGACCTCGTTATAGATGATAATAAGTACTATGTAAATAAATCTTTTACTTATCCTTTAACAGAAAAAGAAAAAGATAATGTTAAAGTCCTTGCTAGTATCGATGACTCATTAAAAAGTGGTAAAGTTGGTAATATTAATATTACTCTCAATAATAGGACTTTAAAGAAAATACCTCTTTATATAAAAGAAACAAAGAAAAAAGAAAACTTCTTTACTAAGTTGTTTTCCTAAGTCTAAAAAAGTTAATAGATGGTCTTGCATTAATTCTAACATCATAAGTATCTGTTCCTATTCCACTTGTTATATAGAATTCTGTATTATTAATTTTATAGTATGAATTTATATATTTAGAAGCATGGTCTTTAGAAGCTAGATTAAGTAAGTAAGGTATTCTAATCTCTCCTAAATGTGAATGCCCTGCTAATGCTAAATCAACGGGATATACTTCTACAAACTCATCTATATAATCCGGTTTATGAAATATTGTTATAGTATAAGTAGTATCATTATAATTAGTAAAAGCCTTATCATAATTAATAGAATCATTATTAGTATTTAGTCCTACTAACATAATAGGTTCATTAGATTCATTATAGATAAGTTCATTACTATCATCTAATACCTTAAAACCACAATCTACTAAAATAGATATGGCATCATCATTATCAGACTCCCCTAATACGGCATATTTACCTAAGGTAGAGTTTAGCTTCTTTAACTCTTTAACGAGTTTTTTTCTATTTTTAGGAGTTAAATCTTCATTTCCTAATAAGTCTCCTGTAAATAAAATTAAATCAGGATTTCTTTTGGTAATGGCATTAACAACTTCTTTTAATAAGTCATAATTACTATAATGTAAGTCTCCAAACTGAATAACTTTAAGTCCACTAAATGACTCTGGCAGTTTAGAGTTAACAATCGCTTCTTCATTAACTATTAGAGATGTTGTACCAATATTAGTAATGTAAAAAAATGTAAAAAAGACAAGTAAAAAGATTATAATAAGAGCTATTACTATTCTCTTAACTATCTTTTTTACTTTTTCTGTCTGTTTTTCTCTATCTATATCTTTTTGTTTATCTTTATTTAATTCAATTCTACTATTCATTACTTATCCCTCTATAATAAGTATATAAGAAAATAAACTTTTTTTAAAGAGTCTATTTTCTTACTTTTTCTATTTCTTCTTTTAAAGTATCATATGTCATACTGCCAAAAGATGTAAAGGCAATATTACCATTAGAGTTTATTATATAAGTATTAGGATAGGTTGTTACATAGTATTTATTAAATAATTTATTACTAGCATTTAATGATGTAAAGGTATAATTATTTTTATTTAAGAATTTCTTTATATCTTTTTTAGGATTACGTGATGTATTAGCGATTCCTAAAATAATAACATCGTCTTTATTTTGATTATAATCGTTATATAACTTCTCTATATTAGGTAGTTCATCTAAACAAGCGAAACAGTCTATAGCATAGAAATGTAAGATGATGGTTTTACCTATATAGTCATCTAAAGTATGAGTATCACCATTTTGGTCTTTTAAAGTAAAGTTAATAGGAGTTGCTAGTTCTACTTTACCAGTACTAGTTACTGTCTCTTTATCTTTAATGCTTTCCATAGTAAAACCAGTATAGGATACAAAGATTCCCATAAAAATAATAATTAAGGCTCCTAATTTAACAACATAGTTTAAGATATTTTGTTTTCTTTTAATTATATTTAAAACTTTTGTAGTAAATAGACCTAATATTATAAAAGGTAGTAAAAAACCTAAGGCATAAACTAAAACGAAAAGGTTTCCTATTAAAGCGGTACTTGCAGTAGATGCCATGATTAGGGTTGATGATAAGGCTGGTCCTACACAAGGAGTCCAAGCGAAAGAAAATAGAAAGCCCATTAAAAAGGCAGTTTTCTTAGTCATTTTATTGGGATTAAAATTAATCTTTAATTTCTTTTCTTTATTTAGAAAATCTACTTTTAATATACCTAACTGGAATAGTCCTAAGATTACGATTAAGATGCCCCCTACTTCTAAGAATATTTTTCTATTGTCTTTAAAGAATAGACCAAGTCCTGTAAAAGATAGTCCTAAGATAAAGAAAGACATAGATATTCCTAAAATAAAGAATAAGGTATAGATTAGAACTACTTTCTTTTTATAAGTAACATTGCCATCTTTATCTATCTCTTTTGCATTAGTAGCAAGGTAGCTCATATATAAAGGTATTAAAGGAATAACACAAGGTGAGAAAAAGGAGATTAATCCTTCTAAAAATATTCCTAATATTTGCATTAACTCAGTCATTAAATCACTCTCCTAGAAGATTTTAACAAAAAATAGAGTTAATAACAACTCTAATTTTCTTTAGTACTTAATATGGCTAGAAAAGCATCAGGTGGTACTTCTACACTACCTATTTGTTTCATCTTCTTTTTACCTTCTTTTTGCTTTTCAAGTAGTTTTTTCTTACGAGTAATATCACCACCATAACATTTGGCAAGGACATCTTTTCTTAAGGCTTTAATATCAGTTCTAGCGATTACTTTATTACCAATAGAAGCTTGTACTGGTACTTCGAATAGTTGTCTTGGTATTACGTCTTTTAATCTATGAACTATTAATTTACCACGATTATAGGCAAAGTCTTTATGAACTATCATGCTAAGAGCATCTACTACTTCGCCATTTAACATAATATCTAATTTTACTAAGTCACTAGCTTCATACCCTGTTACTTCATAGTCAAATGAGGCATAACCTTTAGTAATTGATTTTAATTTATCAAAGAAGTCATAGACTATTTCTGATAGAGGTAGTTTATAGATAAGGCAAACTCTAGTATCATCTAAATAATTCATATTAATAAAAATACCACGTTTATCTTGACATAATTCCATTAATGGTCCGATATAGTCTTTTGGAGTATAAATAGATGTCTTAACAAAAGGCTCTTTTATTTCTTTTATCTTAACTTTAGGAGGCATTTTATTAGGAGCATCTACTTCGATAGTGGAACCATCGGTAAGAGTTACTTTATAAATAACAGATGGAGTTGTGGCAATAACATCTATATTAAATTCTCGCTTAATTCTCTCTATTGTTACTTCCATATGTAATAAGCCTAAAAAGCCTGTTCTAAAACCAAAGCCTAAAGCCACTGATGTTTCAGGTTCGTAAACTAGGGCCGCATCATTTAATTTTAGTTTAGCAAGTGAATCTCTTAACTCTTCAAATTGATTAGTCTCAATTGGGTAAAGCCCACAGTAGACAACGCTTTTTAATTTCTTATAGCCTGGTAATGATTCTACTTTGTCTTTAGTAGAGTTTAAAGTAATTGTATCCCCTACGTGAACATCACTAATACTTTTAATAGAGGCATAGATATAACCTACTTCTCCTGTGCTTAGAGAGTTAACTTCTACTTCTTTAGGAGTATTTTTTAAAATAGATAAGACTTCATATGATGCTTTACTCTCTAGCATATAGATAGTATCACCTTTTTTAACACTACCATTAAATATACGAACAGCGGTTAAAACTCCACGATAAGAGTCATAGATACTATCAAAAATTAATCCCTGTAAAGGTTTAGAAGCATCTCCTTTAGGAGCAGGTATTTTTGTAATGATAGCATCTAGTAATTCTTTTATCCCCTCACCTGTTTTGGCACTAGTCAAGATAATATCTTCTTCATCAAAGCCTAAATTAGTAAGTTCTTCAGTTACTTTAGGAATATCGGCACTAGGTAGGTCTATTTTATTAATAACAGGAATGATAGTTAGGTTATTATCAAGAGCAAGATAGAGATTGGCAAGAGTTTGCGCTTCTATTCCTTGGGTAGCATCCACTACTAAAATAGCACCTTCACAAGAAGCAAGAGAACGATTAACCTCATATGAGAAGTCAACATGACCTGGAGTATCTATTAAATTTAATAGATATGTTTCATTATTATATAGATAATTAATGGATACAGCGTTTAATTTAATAGTAATACCGCGTTCTCTTTCTATATCCATAGAATCTAATAATTGGTCTTTCATTTCTCTTTCAGTAACTGCTTTAGTCTTTTCTAAAATTCTATCTGCTAAAGTACTCTTACCATGATCTATATGAGCGATTATGGAAAAATTACGAATATTTTCTTGTTTCACTTTTATCACCTACTTAAAAATAATATAGTAACATCAGTTACTATATTATCACATTTTTAAGAGTTTTTTAACTCTTGTATTTGTTTTTTAGATAAACCAGTTGTTTTAATAATATCGCTATTAGATAAATCCATATCTAACATTCTCTTTGCTAGTTCTTCTTTCTCTTTCTCAAAGTTTTTTTTATCTTCTTCTTTCGCTTCCATTAACCCTTCAACTTCTTCACTAATCTTTTCTAAATCTTCTCGTTTGTTTAAAGTTAGTAAAGTTATAGCCCTCTCAAACTCACTTAACTCATCATTATTATAATATTTTTCACGGAATTTTAAAAGATTAATATTGTATATTATAAGATTTTCTGAAAGTACAATCCCCCGTTCAGGGTCCATTAATACAAACTTTATTATGTCTCTATCATCATATTGCCAATCTAAATCAAAGTTTATCTGAATACCTATATAACTATCATCATAATTTTCTCCACTAAAATTCACTCCAAAAATCGCTCGAATTTTCAAAATTCATATAAATTTTATTTTTTAAGAAGATACCGCTTCATTTAACATCTCAAAGAAAGCATTCATTCCTTTATTAAAAACATCTCCTATTAATTCTGATAAGTCTAAACCTAGGTCTGATACTTTATTATCATAATTAACTTTATCTTTATTAAGATAGTCTTTGATAGTTACATCTTTCCCTGCTTCTATATCTTCTTCATACTCTTTTATCTGTTCTTCTGTTAACATATTTTCTCTATTCCTTGTATATTCATTATATCCTGAAGCTTGCATAAAGTATAAAACAAAGAAAAGAAATATCAAAATTATAATAATTAGTCTGGCAAGATTAGTTTTGGTCACTTTTTATCACCTCTGTTAAGACATCACTTAAAACAAGAAGAGTCTCATAAACTTCATCAATTGTATTTTCAGGTCCCCCTACCTCTATTAAAATTGTTCTATTAGAAAAGTCTTGATTATAAATACCATTTACACCTTCTCCTTCTTTTTCATATATACCTTTAGAAAGTCCTGGTACTTTAGCATTTATCATTTCACTTATCTTAGTACTAAAGTCTAAATTTCCCTGATAACTAGGATTTTCTAGTCCTACTAAAAACATTACTTTAGCATAGTTCTTATCATTATAAGTTAGAGTTGTTTTATCATGAGATAAGGAGTCTCTATGTAAATCTATAAAATAGATTAGACTAGGATAATTAACTTTCGCTTGTTCCATTAAAACTCTACTAGCATCATAACTTCCAGCATAGTTAAGTCCTAAACTACTTCTAATACTACTAATAGATTGTTCTTCTATTAAGACACTAAAGCCATTATCTTCCAACTTTTCTTTTAAAACATAATCAGATAGTTTAACTGTTGGCATAACACTATATTCTGCAAAGGATGAGGGTTTATATTCTTCAGTATCATGAGAATTATATAGATATATTGTTGGTTCTTCATTTACAACATCTTCATTACTTACTTTTCTAACCTTTTTATCATCTAAATCTGTTTTTTTAGTTAGCCCTTTAAAATTAGTATCTAATATCGATAACGGATCTGTTAAATCTAAATCTATTAATTTAGTCATAAGTTGGTGAAAATAACTATAATTAGATTTACTATTAACAATAAAAGGATTATTATTTTCAATTAGAAAATTTACTAAGTCACTATTTTGATGAGGAAGATTATATTTAGATAAAGCTTTAATAGTTAAAAGGAATGAAGAAAAAATCATAATAAAGAATAGTATGATTTTAGGTTTTATTTTTTTAGTTTTTTTATTCTTTGATATAAACTTTTTCTTCATAAAAAATCTCCTTTATTACATAGTAATAAAAGAGTTATTAAAATTATGTCGAATTAGTTTAATTCTAAGCTTTTATTTAAAGCTTTAGATAAAAGAAGGCTTAACTTTTCAATAACAAAGTCTATTTCTTTAGGTGTTACTAATAGATTATAACCTAGAGGTGTTAGTACTTCAGTAATTAAAGTTTTAATCTCATCTTCTTCTAAATTACCAATTAAGCCCATTACTTCTTCTCTTTCGCGCCTTTCTAAGGTCTTATCATGATTTTTATAATCTCTACTACTTGGAGGGACTAGTTTTAATTTATTATTATTAATATTTTCTTTTTCATAAGAGAAATGTCTGAAGATATAATTTATAGTGTTACTAACTATAGTCGTTGCATCTACTACTGTTGGTATACCTATGGCAATTACCGGAAGTCCAAGTGTTTCCTTACTGATTTCAAAGCGATTATTTAAAAGCCCACTTCCTGGATGTATACCCGTATCAGTTATTTGAATAGTTTTATTAATACGTTCAAGACTAGATGCGGCAAGGGCATCGATTACGATTAAAAAGTCTGGTTTCGTTTTTTCTATTACTCCTTCTATTATTTCTTTGGTCTCAATTCCTGTTGTTCCCATGACACCTGGTACAAGAGAAGATATTACTCTATATTTAGAATCTAAGGGTAGCCCTAACTCAACTATTTGTCTTGTTATTTTAATAGAGTCAATAGTTAAAGGACCCAAAGCATCAGGAGTTGCTTTTCTATTACCAAGACCAACTATTAAAGCACTATAATTATCTTTAATATTTATACTCTTTAATAAGTCTTTTAAAGCAAGAGTAGTAGCATGTAATAAATTATTAAAGTTATTCTCATCTGTTACATCTTCAAAATATATAGTCTTATATATACCTTCTTTTTTTGAGACAAGCTTAGCATTATCTTTATCTAAGGTAATAGTTTCTACTTTAATATCCTTATATTGTTCCTCTTCTTTTTTATAACCTTTAAAGTTACTAAGGTGCTCTACTATTAAGTCTGTTCTAAGTCTATATTTACTTAAATCCACTTCGTGCATATAAATCACAACCCTCTTTCTATTTATATTATTAACAAAAAGTACAAAAATATTTGCAAAATATACTATTATTTGGTAAAATTAGATTGTTTACAAAAAGTGAGGTGAAAACATGCCAAATATTAGAAGTGCTAAGAAAAGAGTACGTAGTAATGCTAGAAAAGCAGATGTTAATACTTTAGTTAGATCTAGTATGAGAACTGCTGTTAAGAATTGCGAAAAAGCAGTAAACACAGGTAATAAAGAAGAAGCTGCTAATAAATTAAATATTGCATTACAAAGAGTTGATAAAGCTTGTACTAGTGGATTAGTTCATAAGAATAAAGCTGCTAGATTAAAATCAAGACTTACTAAAGCAGTTAATGCTATGGAATAATAAAAGAAATGTGGATAGTGTACACGCACATTTCTTTTTTTGTATTTTTTTTAAAAAGTATGAATTTTGAAAATTCGAGCTAATTTTGGAGTGAATTTTTGTAAATTTGGCCATTTTTGACCAATTTTCGACCTGTTTTTACTCCAGATTTTGAAAATTCACTTTTTGCAAAGATTGAATCTATTTGTTATAGTGATAGCGAAAGGAGAAAAGTTTATTATGAAGTAGTACATGTATATATATTTCTATTTTGATAACCTAATTTCTTGTGTTTTTTTATTATAATTATTACTCCTTTATTAAAGATATCATAATAAACAAAAATCCTTTCAAAGTTCATCTCTCACGAAAAGACTAGAAGGCTCCATACTCTAGTCTTTTTCTAATCTATCTAAAGTTATTTCTTTAAAAACATTATTTTTAATATCATTTAAAATAATACTAGATACTCTCTCATAATCAGTAATATTACCTTTAGTAACACAGCCTCTTTTCTTTGCAATTTCTTCCATTACTTCTATATTAGTCATATTATCTAATTGAATATTATAACGGTTCTCTAATTTATCTTTGTATAGTTTTGTTAAGATATCTATAGCAAATAAAGCTAGATCTTCTTTGTTAAGTATCTCTTCTTTAATAGATGAAAATATGGCAAGTATCCTCGCTTCATATTGGTCTTCTAATTTAGGCCATAGAATACCAGGTGAGTCTAATAAATCTATATCCTTATTAATTCTAATCCAAGATAGGCTCTTAGTAAAACCAGGTTTATTCCCTACTCCTGCAGCCTTTTTACCTACTAGTCTATTAATTAAAGTACTCTTTCCAACATTAGGTATACCTATAATTAACGCTCTTAAGTTACGAGGTTTTAGACCTTTAGATTTTCTTTTATTATTTAATTCTTTACTAACACTTTCACTCAAGTTTAGGACTTCTTTAACATTCTTATTATTAGCAAGGTCAACTGGTACTACAATATAGCCTAATTTCTCATAATAACTAATAAATTTATCAGTTTCCTTTTTATCACATAAATCATACTTAGTCATGATTAATATTCTAGGCTTATCTTTAACTAAATCATCAATATCTTTAATCTTAGATGAGATAGGCATTCTTGCATCTATTACTTCATAGATTATATCGATTAGATTAATCTTTTCTCTTATTTCTCTTTTAGTTTTAGCCATATGGCCTGGATACCACCCGATATGTTGTGATGCCAAACTTTTTTCTTTATTTTCCATTTTTATCACTTCTTTTCTCTATCATTTTTGTTTCATTTAGAAAATTATCAAAATCAGATTTATATAATTTATCTTGTTTTACTTTAAATTTATCATATTCTCTATATGCTAATTCTTGTGCAACCTTAGCAGATATTTTCCCGGCATTATGTAGGATTTCTTTTCCATTAAATTGCAAAAATGCATTTAATTTTTCTACCCAATCTTTCATAGTCATCGCATTATGATTTTCAGCTTGCAATTCAGCATAATCTAAATACATAGTAACAATTCTATTTAAATCCTTCAGTTCTTTTTCATTTAAATAGTTTTTTGCAATATCAACATCATATCTATATATTGGACCATCAGGTGAATTTTTCCAGTTAGTTAAACCCATATGTTCTTTATTAGAATCAACCCTATTATATATAATTTCAGCTGCTGTTTGACCAGTTATTGCATAATGCAATTTGTTCTGTACGGTTTTAAAGAATTCTTTTGTTATTTCTGAATCTTTGTCATAATCAACACTACATGAAGAATATATATCAGTGATTTTTTGATAAAATCTTCTTTCACTAGAACGAATATTTCTAATACGCTCTAACATTTCCTCAAAATAATCTTCACCAAATATATAATTTGGATTTTTTAATCTTTCATCATCCATAACAAAACCTTTAATCATATATTCTTTTAAAACTTTTGTAGCCCAAATTCTAAAATTTGTTGCCTTCTTTGAATTAACACGATAACCAACAGCAATAATCATGTCTAAATTATATATTTTAGGTTTTCTTCCACCAGAACTTATGTCGGAAATTCCGACGGAAGTTTCTGCACTAAGTTCACCTTCCTTTAAAATGTTATTTATATGGTCTGTAATTGTACTTCTAGCAGTACCAAATAATTCTGCAATCAAGCTTTGTGTTAGCCACAAATCATTATTAATTAACATCACACTAATTTTAACATTATCCTTTCCATCTTTATATATTAAAAAATCATGTGTTGTTGTTTGTAATGATTCATTATCATTTCTTATTTTTCCACTCATAAATTACACCTTCTTTCTAAATAAAAGTTTCTGTTTACTTAAACATACAGCAATGTATCAACAAAGATTATTAATTGTAATCAAAACACTATTTTTGTTTTTGCCATTAGTACTACATTATATTCTCATAGAATTTGTGCAACAAATTGTCGCATAACATCATTATCTTATATTATTAATGTTTTTTTACTGATATATTACGTTGCACCTTTTTTAATCAACTAACGAAAATATGTAAAAGCTCGTTTTTCTAATTTCTTTATTTTATAAAGGTTTGGAGATGTTTTTTCATCATCTATATTCATTTTTATCACTTACTTCTATAGTTTTATTTATCTTTCTCTAACCAAAAACCATTTTTATCATCATGATATTTATATTTATATAAATGATTGTTATAATTCACTTCTACGTCATGTCTGCCATTTTTATGCCATATTGAATATTCATAATTTGTTTCGAATAATTCATCTAATTTTGCTTTAGTTTTTAATGCTATATCAAAATATATATCATTTTCTGGTACTTTTTTAATATTTCTTAATTTGATATGATTAGTAATAGTTTTCAAAATTTGCCAACCCTTCATATCCTCTTCTACATTAAAAGGTTCAAAACCTAAATCTAAATACAGCTTAGCAGCAAGCCAAGTATGTGTTTGTGTGTGCAATAACAGCTTTTTATGTCCTAATTCATTTGCTAATTTAATAACTTTATTAATCATAGGCTTAGATAAATGATAACCTTGGTATTGTTTTTTTATAGCAAGCCAATCGACGACAGCATCATATCCAAATTCTTTTTCTGATAATAAAGAAATTGTTGCCGTACCAACTTTTTCTCCAACATCGTTGATTATAAAAAATAATCGTTTTGGAAGTTCTTTTAAAAATGAACCATAAAAATCATGAAATATTTTCAATCCTTCTTTCATGCTCATAAATTCACCAGATTCAATATGAATTTTTGACCATTCTTCTTCATCTCCTGATTTATAAAATTCATAATGAAATCCTTTTGGCAAAGTATCATCACCAAATTTTGAAGTATCAGAATAAGTCATCAATAATTCATGATATTCTAAAGTTTTTTCAATTGAATTCATCTCATCACCTTCCTTAGCAATTCTATATATTTTTGTTCATTTAAAAATTATTTTATAAATCATTCTAAAATTTGTTTTATCAATATTTATAATATTATATTTAGCCATAAAACTACACACATAATTGATATACATTCAAATATTAATTAATACTAATTTTATACTTCTTTTAATTTGCTTTTTTCTAATTTAAATTTATATGGGGGATTACCCTGGAGTATCAACTAAATTACTTTGATCTATTTTGAATAAAAATTACTCATTTTTTGCTATTTTCTACTTTTTTCTTTAAAAAACGTGAAAGATTTAAATGTCACAAACGCTTTATTTATAAGGATTTCTCGGAGGGGTTAAATAAAACGGTATCAAGCATTATACTACTTGCTTTATTTTCATTCATAGTTAGTCACTCCCTAATTTTAAACATATTTCATTATAATTGATTCCCTCTATTATTAAATCATAGTATCCATCATTTTCTGCAGGTTGAGGACAAATCTTAATTTTTATTCCATTTTTAAGAGTTATTTTAACTACATTAAAATAATCTCCACCTGCTGGTATAGTAATTAGTGATGAATTATCACCATTACTAATCCATTTATTATATTCATTATGAAAACCATTTACTTGAAAACTTAATATTTTATCATACTCACCAGTTGTATCAATAATATGTTTTATTCTAAAACTTTCTTCAATTCTCTTGCCATTATTATCAAAGTCCCACCCATAAACTTCATGATGTCCGTTAAAATAGTCTATTTCGTTTTTATTGACACTACTGATATGCTTTTTTAATTCTTCTGAACTTATTTTTCTATATTCTATATGAATTAGAGAATAAAATATAAAATTTATTATTAAACAATAATTGTTATCAAATAATATATATAGAGGTTCTTCTAACATATCATATATAATTTCATTATTATTCTTTTCAGGTACTCTATCATCAGCAGAAAAAATTCTTTTTATTTTAGAATCTTTAATTTTTTCTTTTAAAATATTAAAAATAAATTCTATTTCGGTTTTGGTCTCTATGTCATTCCACATATACATAAAATACCTCCTATTACAAACTACTATTTATTTCTACAAATAGCAAGTACAAATATTACTTTTAAGGTTGCCATTTTTTATTCATTTAAATTACTTTTTGCAATTAAATTATCAACAAAATGATTTGATGGATTTTTATTTAGAATAACTGCTTTTATTCCTTTAGGAAAAATATTATACTGCTCTATTTTATCAATGTCCACCCATTCAAAATTTATCCACTCTCCCTCTAGTCCTTTGAATTTTATCTCATTAATAGGATTCTTATAAATAGCTTTATATATAATATTTAATTGATGGTTATTATATCCTTTATCATTAACAAATTCTTCACTTAAGGCAAAAAAGGAAAATTCTAAATTATCCCAACCAAGCTCTTCTTTAATTTCTCTTTTAATTGCATTTAAACTTTCCTCTAATTCTAAAATTTTCCCTCCAGGAAGTGCATAATAACTTCTCCCTTTAACATTAAATAATAATATTTTACTCTGATTATCATTATAAATTAAAGCTGATACCCTAGCACTAAATTTAAAATCATCTCTTATAAACTCTAAGTCCACGTTCTTTTCCCTTTCTTATTATTTATTTAACTTTTAATTACAGATTTGCTTGTTAACCTCAACAATCCAATCACTTTCTCATATTACATTCATTTTATCAAATTAATTTAATTTAGTCAGCATCGCCGACCAAATTTTATTAAACTTCATTATATCTACTCTTTCATGAATAAGCTCTGCCGCAGTATGTTCATGAACAGCATAATGTAATTTATTTTGAACTGTAGCAAAGAACTTTTTTGTTATATTACTTCTTGGGTCATAATCTATAGAAGTTGCATAGATATCTGTTACTTGTTGATAGAAGTTTCTTTCACTAGAACGAATATCTCTAATTCTCTGTAATAGTTCTCTAAAATATCTATTACCACCTTGTTTCAATCTATCATCATCAAGTGCAAAACCTTTTTGTATATACTCATGTAATCTTTTTATTGCCCATATTCTAAATCTAACTGCAACATCAGATTGAACACGATAGCCTAAAGCGATTATCATATCTAGATTATAATGGTCTATATTTCTTTTAACATTTCTATTACCTTCTTTTTTAACTAACAAAAATTTTTTGTGAGTTGAAATATCTTGTAACTCTCCATCTTTATAAATATTTTTAATATGAAAACTAATATCTTGTTGTGAAGTCTTATATATTTCTGCAATTTGATTTTGAGTTAACCAAATATCTTCATCAATAAATTTAACACTAACTTTAGTAACACCGTCTTTATCTTCATAAATCATAATATTATTTTGCTTATCACTCATATTTTCACCTCATTTATAAGTTTCTCTAGCTTTAAATATAAAATTTTGCAAGGCATCGAGTACTTTTTGACTTTGTTCTTCTCTTAATCTTAACTCTTCTTTATATTCATCTACTGTATATTTCTTTAATCTTTTCAAAACAAAGCTTCTATTTTCTTCTAAAACTTCAATAATATTATTTATCATTACTAGTTCTTGATAAGTTATCTCCTTTTCAGATAAAAACTGTGTATCTAAAACAAATTCATAATGAAAATCTTTATCAGTACAAACTGGTTTTGCAATTATTATTAATTTTGATTCAATATCTACTAAAAATTCAGAACTACTAAAATTGGTTTTATATTGATATCCTGGAATAATAAACTTATCAATTATCTTTTTTATTTCTTTAACACTATTTATTTTAGTCATTATCATCACATCCTTCACTTTTCATTAATAATATCTAAATAAAGTTTTTCATAATCATCAGCACTTTTTAAATCAATATCTTTATAATATTCAAGTAAACTATAATATAATTCTCTTATATTTTCACCATACCAATATACTAAATCTAATATATTATCTAAAGTAAATTCTATCTCTTTTTTATCAGACATTTTATTACTAATTATATAATCTACTTTATCTTTAAGAATACCTATTTTTTTATCTAATAATACTTCTAATTTTTTTATTTCTGTTACTATTTTCTTCATCGATACCTCAATCAATCTAATAAATAATTAATTAAATTTATCTTATCATTAGAATAATTGTTCGTCAACACTTTTTGAAATATTTTTGATACGAATTTTCGTAAATAAAAACTAGATACTTTCATACTTCATATAATATCTAGTTTAAATTTATTATATAATTTTAAAACATAATCTTTATATACCTATTAAAGCTAGTTAATTTACAAAAATAATTATCTATGTTATTATGATTTATAATAATGATAGTGTGAAAAGTTTTATGGAAAACTAGACATACTAGATGAAAATGATATTGAGATGAAAATCTTAATTCAAAACTATCAAAAAGGTAGTAAATTGTTCTTTGAAAAATAGAATTAATGGAAATTATG